>JAPLER010000219.1 GCA_026391115.1 Bacteroidota bacterium
AATTATATAGGTAAAGATACTTTTTATGTAAGAGTGCAGGATGCCAGTACAACGCCAAATAGTTTAGTGCAAATGCACCTTATAAGTGTCTTTCCTTCTATCATTGGTAATAGCTTACCTTTTTACCATATTATAGCAGGAGATAAAAATTTAAGTGGTAATTTATTAATAGAAATGCCTAGTTTACCTAAAACTAGCTTAACTAATTTTATACCAGTAAATAGTAATGGTAGTTACAAAGATTCGAGCTCTAGAAAAGGATTGATTTCTATGATACCATTGCCAACAGATACTCTTTTTGATCCAGTACAAGGCAACAGGTACATTTATAAGGCATTGCCTACATTAATACCTGCTTGTGATTATATGTTTGTTAAAAAAGATACTATTACCGATAGGATTGATACTGTTTATGTACCAATTGTTGTGTATTCTAAACCAATTAATGGTTTGCCAACAGGATGTTATGGAGCAGGTGGCTTGGTAGGGGATACAATTAAATTGCCTTATGTTATTTACCCAAATCCTAGAATTTATAGAAAAGGATTAATAACAACACCTTCTTGTCCAACGGATTCCATTATTACATTTAAAGGTGTTGACTCTTCACTTAAAGTTACAGTAGGCACTAAAACACTTATTTCTCCTGCCATTAGATGGATTTGGAAAATAAGTGGTACATACAAAAATAATCCTGTTAATTATTTAGATACTGCAAAAATTACATCACACGCATTTGATACAGGAACTAAAGTTTGCATATCTCTAACTACCATCTTTACAAATGGAGCTACTAATTATTTTGACAGTTGCTTTATGTTCATTACAAGTAAAGTAAAATTTGGTGTATTTCCACTTAGATTATGTTTAGGACAACCTATAAAAGTACTTGATAGCACATACTCTAGAACAGGTGTAGATAGTATTTACTGGAATTTTGGCGATGGTAAATTTATAACCTATAGTAAAGGGTTTGATACAAATTATGTTTATAAAGATACTGGTAGTTTTACAATAAGACATACTGTAAAAATTAATGGTTGTAATGCTGCCATTGATACAGTAGTTCAAAAAGTTTATGTATCTGCTAAACGCTTCCCCGTTATTGTTTATCCTTTAAATTGTATAGATACAAGCGGCAGAGCTGATTTTTGGTATGATAGCACTGGTGGTGGTGTACCAATTAAAACATATAAATGGTATTTTGGCGACCCAGCAAGTAATGCAGCAGATTCGTCCTCGCTTAATCCAACTTTTCACATTTATCCAAAGGAAAATATTTATACTGTAAAATTATATGTTGTGGATACAAGTGGTTGTAAAGGTGATACTACTACTACAGTTAACATACACATTTTACCTCATATTTTATTCAAACCATTTGCTACAGGAATATGTGCTAACGGTAGTCCAATCAATATTAAAGATTCTGCACTTTGTTTAAACAAGCAACGTGTTCAAGGGTATGGCAAGTTTAAAGGACCAGGTATTACAGATACACTTGGCATATTTGATCCATCAAAAGCAAATCCTGGTGTAAATACCATTTGGTACATTTATACAAGTGGAAGTGGAGCTTGTGTAGATTCAGTATCGCAACAAATAACTGTTTGGGCTAAACCCACTGTTGACTATAGTTATAGTCCTGCTGGTTGTTTACCTAAGGATGGTATAGCATCATTCCTAAATTTATCAAGTAATTCTTTCAGTTTCATTTGGAATTTTGATGATGCTGCAAATTCAACTGCAGGTAACCCAAATGTTGTTGACTCTATTCATACTAAGCACACTTTTGCTAATACTGGTTTGCACAATATTAAACTAGTTGCTACAAGTGCTGATGGTTGTAAAGACTCTACAGCAAAAGCCATTACATTTAGCGTTACACCTGCAATAAATTATCCTGCATTTCCTGCTGCTGGTATTTGCGAAAGTCAAACAACAGTTCCAGTAAACACAGCGTCTATTACTAATGGCGTTACTTTAGCTAGTGGTAATTATTATGGTAATGGTGTTTCATTAACAGGTTCATTAAGTCCTGCTGTTTCTGGTTATGGCAATGATTCTTTAACTTATATAGCTACTTCAACTGGTGGTTGTGCTGATACTGCAATACAATATATTCTAGTTAAAGCTCGTCCGAGAATTGGATTCACATATCCTGCAGGTTGCTTGCCTGCAAATGGTATTGTACAATTTACTGATACTAGTAAAATACCTGATGGTCAAACTGTACAAAGTTGTACTTGGAACTTTGGTCATTCATCAGCAGGCAACCCTGGTACTGCCAATGTGTGTAGCCCAAGTCATATTTACCCTTATGGTACTTATACTATTTATCACACTGTTACATCTTCTTTAGGTTGTACAACAGATACTACATTTAATGCCACCTTTAGTATTTCGCCTAGTTTATACTTTAAGCCAATACCATCTGTTTGCGAAAATATAACTAGTGATACACTCTTCTCTTTAGCTGGTAGCAATAATATTACAGCTGTGCCTGGTAGTGGTGTGTTTAAAGGCCCTGGAATTGTGGATTCTGTAAAAGGAATTTTCAATCCTTTTCTTGCAGGTAGTGGTACGCATACTATTCATTATATTTTTACTGCAACAAGTGGTTGTTCATTAGATACAACGCAAACTATCACAGTAAATGCAAGACCTAAAGGGCAATTTACTTTTACACCAAATGGTTGCTTAAATGCTAGTGGCACTGTTCAGTTTGACGCAAGTGCTATTACAGTTCAAGGTTCAACAATATCTAGTTATAATTGGAAATTTGAAGGGGTGAATTCATCGATTGTTAATGGTGTCAATCCAACACATAATTATAGCGATGGTACAGATACAATTCTGTTAAATATACAAGCTGCTAATGGTTGTAGCTTTGATACAATGCAAGTGAAAGCATTTAGCAGAGTTCCTTTATTAGATGTATTGGTTCAAAATAGTGTTTGCGAAAATGGCGGTACTATTACATTGCAACCTGCTAATGTTATGAATGCTGTTGCAGGTGCAGGTGTATTTAGTAGCTTTAAAAATGCTGTTACTAACACTACCACAGGTACTTACGACCCAACTATTTCTGGCTGTGGAGTAGATACCATTTATTATACTTTTACAACAACTGCTGGTTGTGCTGCTACACAAAAATTAGCTGTTACTATTCTTTGTAGACCAAGAGGTGTATTTACTTTCACTCCAAATGGTGTTTGCTTAGACACTGCTGGTATTGTACAATTTGATGCATCTGGAATTACTGCTCCAAGTTCAACAATTCAAAGTTATAACTGGGATTTTGGCAATGGTACAGGCTCTGGAGTAAACCCAACCAATGTTTACAACGAAGGAACTTATACTATTAAGCTAAACGTTAAAGCAAATAATACTTGTAGCTTTGATACATCAGTTACAACTACATTTAGCAGAACACCGCATTTGGATACGATTAGTTTATCATATATATGTACAAATGGAGGAACAGCAAATGTAATTCCACCAAAAGTATTAAATGGTGTTAATGGTACTGGTTCGTTTAGTAGTTTTAAAGGAGCATGTTCTGCTACAGGTGTTTACGATCCTGCTATTTCTGGATTTGGTGTAGATACTATTTATTATACTTATACAAGTGTTGGTGGTTGTGTAGCTACTTCAAAATTTGCTGCTACAATTAAATCTCGCCCTACTGGTACATTTACTTATAGCCCGTTAACAGGGTGTTTAAATACAAATGGTATAGTGCAGTTTGATGCAAGCAACTTTACTGCACCAGGTTCTTCTGTATCTGGCTATACTTGGGATTTTGGTAGCACTCCAACTGCAGGAACAGGTGTTAATCCAACACACGACTACAACGATGGAACTTACAATATTAAACTTAGAGTAGATGCTGCAAATGGTTGCTGGTTTGATACAGCTATGAATGCAACATTTAATAAAACACCATTACTAGACACCATACCAAGTATTAACCCTTGTGAAAATGGAGGAACTGTGAATTTAACAGCACCTAAAATTTTAAATGGAGCATCAGGTATTGGTGTATTTAGTAGCTTCAAAAATGCTGTTACAGGCAATGTTTACGATCCAAGTAAAGCTGGCTATGGCATTGATACTTTATATTACATTTTAACAAGTGCTGGTGGTTGCAGTGCGACACAAAAACTTGCAATAACTGTAAAAGCTCGACCTTATGGCATATTTACATTTACACCTAATACAGGTTGTTTAGATGTAACTGGTAAAGTAACATTTACTAGTAATATCAGTGTACCTAACGCTGCTATAAGTTCTAGTATTTGGAATTTTGGCGATGTAACTCCAAATGGTTCAGGAATTATAGTTTCTCATAACTATGCTGATGGAACATTCACAATAAAATTAACTACTACTGGTAACAATGGTTGTTCTTCAGATACATCACTAACTACAACGTTTAATAGAACTCCGTTACTGGCGAATTTGCAGCAAGGCGATACCTGCGAGAATATTGGTTTAATAACTTTAAGAACACCTCAAGTTATCAACGCTGTTGCAGGTACTGGAGTATTTAGTAGTTTTAAAAATGCTGTAACAAATGCAAGTGCTGGTACTTACGACCCTGCTAAAGCTGGTTATGGAATAGACACAATTTTTTATACATATACAAGTGCTGCTGGTTGTGTTGCAACTAAATCATTAGCAATAAGAATATTAGGCAGGCCTCGTGGTCAATTTACATTTACACCAAACACAGGTTGCTTAGATGTAAGTGGATTGGTTAAATTTAGTACAAGTGGCATATCAGTTCCTGGCTCTTCGGTTAAAACCTATACTTGGGATTTTGAAGCTCCATCTACTTTAACAGGAACAGGTGGTGCACCTACCCATCCTTACAGTGATGGTACTTATGATATTAAGTTAAATGTATTGGGCAACAATACTTGTAGTTTTGATACAATGATGACTCAAAAATTCAGCAGAACACCATCTCTAGACCCAATTGTAATTAAAAATGTGTGTGCAAACGATGCACCATTCACACTAACTGCACCAAATGTAAACAATGGAGTTGCAGGACCTACAGGCGTGTTTACTAGTTATAGAAATGCTGTAACTGGCAATGGTGCTGTAGGGTATACTTATACTCCATTAGTTGGTAGTTATATTATCGATACTATTTATTATAAATTTATTTCTAATAATGGTTGCGAGGCAAATGGTAAAAAAATAATCAATATTAATCCAGTACCGCAAATTAAACTTAAAGTATCTTCAGATGTATGTAAGGATACAACAACTAAATTTAGCGATGTTTCAACTATTAAAAGTGGACATATCGATAGTACTTGGTGGCATTTTTACGATTCAACTTATGTAAATCCTGTTGGTGGTATTATAGATAGAACATTTGATAGTGCAGCTACATATACCATTTACTTTACTGCAAAAAGCGATAGTGGTTGTATGGCAAATGATAGTGCAAAAATTACAGCTCGTCCACAACCAGTTGCTCTATTTACAAAGGGAGATGTAGTATGTATGCCTAAAGGTACAGTGTACTTTACCAATAAATCTACATTGGCAACCAATGGAGGTACTATGAATTATGCTTGGAATTTTGGCGATGCAGCAGGTTCTGGTATAAATCTTATAATAGTATTCAAAACTATCCTGTAAGCTTAACTGTTGGTTCAAAAGAATATGGTTGCTATAGTACTTATTATGATACAATGAAACTACAGTTACCATTCTATCAAAAACCAATTGCTAGTTTCAATGTTACTAAAGACACATTGTGCGAAGGACAATTTACCACTTTCTTTGATACATTAAGCACTGCACCTGGTAGTAATTTGTTTAGCTGGACTTGGGATTACGGAGATGGTACCACACCAAACACCACTACAGTACCAACTGCTACATATGCTTATTCTACAGCATCATCGCTTTATACTGCAACTTTAGTAGTGCGTAATACACAGCTTTGCGAAAGCGAGCCTGCTACTAAAACCATTGTTGTGTATAGAACTCCAAAAATTGATTCTATACCAGTAATTTATGCAATAGATGGTACTATGGTACAATTTAATCCTAAGGTAAAAGACTCGGTTGGAATTTCATTTGCATGGACAGCACCTGCACCTTATGGTACAACAGGATTAAGCAATGACAATGTATTACGACCATATTTAATGGTTACACAATATCCTCCATTTGGCGTGTCTAACCCTGCACAGGTTTATACACTATATGCCGAAGAGCCACAATATCATTGTATAGATTCTGCCAATCAGATTGTAAGAATATTAGGAAAAATTATTGTGCCTAATGCGTTCTCTCCAAATGGCGATGGTATTAATGATACCTGGAAAATTACCAGTCTTGCCGATTATCCTGGTGCTACATTAGATATTTATGATAGATATGGAGCTAAAGCAGTACACTTAACTGGCAGCAATATGGTTTGGGATGGTACTATTAATGGTACACCTGCACCAGTTGCAACATACTATTATGTAATAGACCCAGGCAATAAAATGCCGCTAGTAACGGGTTGGGTAGTTTTATTAAAATAGATATTGTTTTTTTATATTTTGCT
>JAPLER010000058.1 GCA_026391115.1 Bacteroidota bacterium
GTTTGCATCGTTAATGAACTTAGAAGTATCAATTTTAACATCTTTTTCTCTTACACCACTCTTAATTTGTTTTTCTTTTTCTATGTTCATTTTTGCGTGAATATCATTGTGATATTTTTTTTATATTTTATAAAAACCATTTTCTTTAAACTGTACTTTGGTTTCTCTATGGCAGTTAATGCACCAACCCATACTTAAATCAGAGAATTGCTTAACCTCATCCATTTTTGTAATTTCACCATGACAAGTTTGGCATTGTTGCTTACCAGCAACTATATGTTGGCTATGGTTAAAGTAAACATGGTCAGGCAAATTATGAATTTTTGTCCAAGGAATTGGTTGAGCCTTGGTTGCATCAAAAGGCTGACCTGGTGTATAATTTGCGTATTTATACAATTTCTTGATTTCTTCTGTACCATTTACTTCTTCACCTTCTTCATTATACAATTTAGCAGTTCCTTTGTATTCACTAATTGTCATATGGCAATTCATACAAACATTTACACTAGGAATATTGGCGTGTTTTCCATCTTGTGCACCACCATGACAATACAAGCAGTTTATTTGATTAACACCAGCGTGTACTTTATGTGAATAGAAAATTGGTTGCTCTGGAGTATAATTTTTATTTCTACCAAAACCAATTGCACCTTTTGCAGTTAAATAACCACCAATAATAACCAATACAATGGCTGCAAATGCCAAGTAAGTTCTGTTTTTCCAAACTGGTATAGGCTCAGCAGCAGGAACACCTTCTTTATCGTCAGACAATTTTTTAAGGTTACTATTAACTTGCATTAAAGTAAATGCAACAACAGCTAGTATTAAAGTAAGAATGCCAAATAGTAATGTATTATCAGATTCTTTAGTTTCGCCACCAATAGAAGTTGAAACAGGAGTAGCAGGTACCCATTTATCTGCATAGTCCAAAATCAAATCAATTTGTTTATCATCCAACTGACCATCAAATGCAGTCATATTAGATTTGCCATATTCATTAAACAAATCATTGGCATATTTATCACCTGTTTTTAAAAATGCACCACTGTTTTTGATCCAAGCGTGTAGTTTATTTTTATCGTTACCCCAACGGCTCAAAACCCCCTGCAAGTTTGGACCTGTAGATTTTTGCCCCATAATATGACAACTTGCACACTTCGCAGTGAACAAGCTTTTGCCATCTTCAGCTTTAGCAATATTATTAGTAAAGTTTCTTATTTGGAAAAATTCCTAAATTTCGGCTGCGAAAATATGACACTCCGATGACAAAACAACTTTATTGAATTTTTTTTTTTAAGTTTTTTTTATGACTTCAAGAAAAAGTGGAGAAATAAGTGAATTATCTTAAAAAATATGATAAAAATCATATTTCCAAAATGTACTAATCAAAAAGGTCTTGCAGTTTTTCTTTCAATTTTTCGCCCATCAAGTCAATTGCAATTATTTTTTTTGATGGATTTATGAGAACACTACTTGGAAGTGAAGAGATATTATATTTTTTGATCAAACTACTGTTAAAAAACAAAGTATCTCTAACGTGTTTCCATTGTAAGCTATCTTTTTTTACCACTTTGCTCCAGCTTGTAGAATTACTATCTAACGAAATGCTCAGTACTTCTAAGTTTTTATCTTTATATTTTGCATAATAATTTTTGATTCTATCATTCTCTTTTATACAATCCATACTTTTTGATTGCCAAAAGTTGATGAGTAAATATTTACCTGCAAATGATTTAAGAGAAATTTTATTAGAATCTATATCTAAAAAATCAAAATCTGTTGCTATTTCATCAACTAAAAAAAATTTAGGATTTACTTTTATATACTCAGCATAAGAATTTTTAAACCAAGTTAACTGACTACTGTTTGGATACTTCGTACAAGCTGCTTGAATATGCTTATTAAGCAGGTGCGGTTCAATTGCATTTATTTTAGAAATATAAAACAAGTAAAAACATTGTAAAGCTGCACTATTGATTGCAGTCAATTCATTATTGCAATATTTAGTTAAATAATTTTTGTAAGATTTTAAGTCTTGCTTTACAACACTTGTTAAACTGTCTTTGCCTTTTTGTGTTTCAAGGCTATCTAAACATATTTTACTGCTTTTTTGAAGCGTATAAACAGAATCAATTATAGCAACAAAGTCGTGAATTTTTTGTGAAGCTTTACTACCAGCAACTATATATTTTTTAAAATGATTGGCATCAATATTTAAAGCAATTTCATTTACATCATTTGCCAACCAAATTTCACTTAATCCTTCTATTTTAACTGCATACAACTCTTCTTCATTACTTAAAGACTTTAAAGAATAATTACCCTGCTTGTCAATAATTGCAGTATCTAAAACAATAGCATTGTTCGAAGAACCAAAACTTATTAAAGCAATTTTTTTGCTAATACTGTTTTTTACATTCCCTTTAACAACAATTGTTTTATAGCTGTGTTGCTGACAAGATATTAAAGTAATGAAAAGAAAAAAATAGAAAGAAAAAAAACGCATTGCTTTAAATAGGTTTATGAAAGTTTTGATGCTAATAATTCTGTAACAATTTTTGGGTCAGCTTTACCTTGGCTTACTTTTTTTACTTCACCAACAAATAAACCAATCAATCCCTTTTTACCTTTTTTATATTCTGCAACTTTATCTGGCATACTTTGCAAAACTTTGTTCACCCATTCTTCAATTTCATTGCTATTATTGGTTTGTAGCAAATTTTGCTCTTGTGCAATTTCTAATGCAACTTTGTCGTCTTTAAATAAAACTGGCAAAATTTTAGTTGATGCAATTGAGAAATTTACCTTTCCCTCATCTACCAAAATTATTAAACTTGCTAATTGTTTAGGTTGTAGCTGCATTTCATTTACAGCAATATTATTCTCATTCAAATATTGCTTTATTGGACCTAAAATAAAATTAGCAATGGCTTTATGATTATTTGTGTATTGTGTTGTGGTAATAAAAAAATCTGCAATCATTTTATCATCGCAAAGTTGTGTAGTATCATAATCGCTTAGTCCAAATTTACTTTTTAAATCTGCAATTAGTTGTTTAGGTAAAATGGGTAAATTACTTTTAATTTCTTCTATATATGCTGTAGATAAATTAAAAGGAGTTAAATCTGGATCTGCAAAATACCTGTAATCATTGGCATCTTCCTTTTCTCTTATTGCACTTGTTGTATCCGTATCTACGTTATATGTTCTAGTTTGTTGAATAATTTTTTGGCCCTTTTCTTTCATTTCAATCATTCTTTTTACTTCTGCGTCAATTGCTCGTTTTACATTTCGAATTGAGTTTACATTTTTAACTTCAACCTTCGTGCCCAATTGAGTTTCTCCTTTTAAACGTATAGAAACATTCACATCGCAACGCAAACTTCCTTCTTCCATATTGCCATCGCAAACATTCAGCCAACGTACTAATTTTCTTACTTCTGTTACATAATTAAAAGCTTCTTCAGATGATTGTATACATGGCTCTGTAACTATTTCTAGCAATGGAGTGCCTGCTCTGTTTAAGTCTATACAAGTATCTGTTTCATAAATATCATGAATACTTTTTCCTGCGTCTTCTTCTATGTGTATTCTGTTTAGTTGAATATTTTTTTCTTGGTCATTAGTTTGAATAGTAACAAATCCACCTTTACATATTGGTGTTGTATGCTGAGATATTTGATACCCTTTAGGCAAATCGGGATAGAAATAATTTTTACGTGCAAAATAATTTTTTTGCTCAATACTACAATTGCAAGTCAAGCCAAGTTTTATAGCATATTCAATTGCTTTGGTATTTGTTTTTGGCAATGTTCCAGGATGCCCAAGAGTTATAGGACTTACGTGAGTATTGGGTTCAGCTCCAAAAGCTATACTATCGCCACAAAAAAGTTTGGTATTGGTAAGTAGTTGTGCGTGTATTTCTAAGCCAATAACTGTTTCGTATTTATTTGAGTTCATTACGGCAAAAGTAAGTCTTTGGGCTTTGGGTATAAAGCTTTGCAAAATAATTTTTAATTATCAAAGCAGCAAAATTAAGTCTATCTAAAAAGCTTACTTTGTAAATCCTTCGATATTTGTATAAATGGTACTAGAAATTTTTTGTAGACAATCTGCTAAAGTACTTTGGTTGTTGCCTTCTGTCATAATAGTTACTAAGTATGGAATTGTACCTGCATATACAATTCCTGTTTCATGCAAACAATGACTTGTTGTATTTCCCTTTTCTCCAAATTTATGTGCAACCATAATGTTTTTTGGAATGCCTTTCATCATACCTTGGTCAAAATCTGATTGGCTAAGTAATGATAATGCATACTCTGAATTATCAAAATTTAAGTAACTGCCGTTGTATAATATAATCCAAAAACGAGAATATTCTTTTGCAGAAACCACACCTTCGCTTTTGGTCATATTTTTATCTAAACCCAAATCTGTAAAAGTTTTTTCAAATTCAGAAGTAGGAATATTATTAAACAAAAGCATCGTTGCATTGTTATCGCTATGCATAATCATATATTTCAATAGTTCTTTCACTGTATAAGATTGACCTTGTTGAATTTGATTTTTCATAAACTCTTGTTTAAACTGTTTTGCCTCGGCTGTTATATCGTTAAACATAAGTTTTTTTTGCAATACCCCTGGTGTTTTTTCTTCTAATCTTAAATAAGTAATTAATAAAGGAACTTTAAATAGTGACCCTGGCTGATATTTAGTTTCTTCATTAATGCTTAACCACTCTGCTTTTCCAAACAAACGTACATATACAGATGCAGTATTCATCTCACCTTTTGATTTAAGTTCACCAATAATATTGTTTATTGATCCTTTTAAAGAAGTGAAAACTTCTGCTTCGCAACTTTTTTCGGCATATAGCAAAGGCTTAATAAATTTTCTACCAGCAAGCCTGCTAATATTTATGTTGCAAGAACTAGAAAAATTATTTACAGAAGTGGTTGTGGGTAAAGTTTCTTCGTCACCATTTGAATGTTGATTTTTTGTGAAGGCATAAGATACAAAAGCACCTAAAATTAATGCAATTATAAGAAAGTAATTAGGTACTTTTTTGGTAAGGAATTTCATAGTGCAAGGGGTTTGTATTAAGCAATTTTGAAGAAAACTATGGAACAAAGCTATGTTATTTGTGGTTGACAAATTTCTTCTATCAAAAGTTTAATTAATATTGCCAATTATTTTACAAAAAAATTGAATGAAAAAAATACTCCTACTTACAATTTCAACTTTGACATTGACAAGTTTTTCGGTTATGGCTCAATCTAAAAAACAAATCAAAAAATCAGTTCCAAAAAAGAGATCTGTTGAAATAATTACTTCTAAGAAAAATGATGAAAATACTACACTAGTTTGGACAACTGATGTAATGAAAGCAGATTCTATTTCAAAAAAAACAAATAAACCAATTTTTGGTTTTTTTACTGGAAGTGACTGGTGTGGTTGGTGTCATAAATTACAAAATGATGTTTTTGCAAAAAAAGATTTTATTAAATGGGCAAAAGAAAAAGTTGTTTTATTGGAATTAGATTTTCCAAGAAAAAAACAATTACCACAAGAGCTACAACAACAAAATTATGGTTTAGCACAAGCATTTCAAGTACAAGGCTATCCAACAGTCTGGTTGTTTACTATAAATAGAGATTCTACAACAGGAGCAAATGTTAAACTAAACGCTCTTGGTAGTTTAGGCTATCCAAGTGGTGCCGTTTTAGGCAAAGAAGAAATTAAATTTTTAGAAACGGCAAACAGTATTTTAAACAAAGGAAAATAAAATAATAATAACAATTGCTTATATGAAATTTTTACAACAACTCAATATTAACAACACCAACCAAGGTGTTTCAACAGGAACGCAGTGGCTAGAAAGCCAAGGAACTTTAATAGAAAGTTATTCGCCTGTTGATGGCAAACTTATTGGTAAGGTAGTTGCTACTAATGCTGCATCTTATCAAAAAGTAATGGCTACAGCAACAAAAGCTTTCGAAGAGTGGCGAATGGTGCCAGCACCAAAACGTGGCGAAATTGTTCGACAAATTGGTGATGCTTTGCGTGAGCAAAAAGAACCTTTAGGACAATTGGTAAGCTACGAAATGGGCAAGAGTCTGCAGGAAGGTTTAGGCGAAGTACAAGAAATGATTGATATCTGCGATTTTGCAGTTGGGTTATCACGTCAGTTGTATGGCTTAACAATGCATAGCGAAAGACCTTTGCACAGAATGTATGAACAATGGCATCCTTTAGGAGTGGTAGGAATTATTTCTGCA
>JAPLER010000407.1:0-505 GCA_026391115.1 Bacteroidota bacterium
TAAAGGAGAAAACTCCACAATGGAATTTGCAAAAAAACATAATTTACCTTATAGTGGCGAAAAGAATTTTTCAAAGTCAGGAAAATTAGGATATATCACCAGTCAACCTCGGCCAAGAATTGCTTTATTTGATGCAAAAAAACTTTATAGAAAAAAAGGATCTAATAAAAAAATTCAATTTTTTGCATACATTCCATCTCCTCTAGAGGGAGCTGGATTACAAAAACAGAGAAAGATGTTTAAAACTAGATTTGAAAGTTTTATTTTAATGGACTGTGAATCAACAAAAAATGAAATTGAAAAATTAGGTTTCAAAGTTTCTTTGGATGAAATTATTAAGAATCATCCTATTGAATTTGTTGGATTTCTTCCACAAGATATTTCTCCTGACCCATTTAAAAATGGTAAGCCTAGAGAGGAAAATATTGTGGATGAAAATGGTGTTCCAGTTGACCTAAATGTTGCAAGTAAAAATCTTCTTATAAATGTTCGTATTAAAAACAAA
>JAPLER010000407.1:553-1541 GCA_026391115.1 Bacteroidota bacterium
GGTACAAATGAAGAAATGCCACAGGAACTTCTTGACATTATGAATATATAATGTTATGATGTGAGAACTTGCAATACGCAAGGATTTATTTTTAACTATGATTGGAGTTTATATAATGGCTAAATTATCAGCTAAAGAGCGTATGCTCAACACACTAAAGAAACAAGACGGTTATAACACTTTTACAACTGCTCAAGCACAACGCCGTTTCGGCATCAGCAATGTTTCAGCTCGTATCGATGAGTTGCGTCAAGAAGGTCATTGCATCTATACTAACACCCGCACAACTGGTGATGGCCGTAAAGTCCGTTACTCTCGTTTAGGTACACCAACTAAAGCGATGGTTCAAGCCGCTTTACGTGCTGGGTATTCTTTCACAGCCTAATTTAAGGTTATAGGGGAAGTCGTTTATCGGCATCCCCTTTTTTTATTCTCGGAGAACAAATGGAAATTTCAATAAAAAAAGAGGACTTACAAAAGAAAAGTCTATTCGTAGCCACACCAATGTATGGTGGCATGAATCACGGACTGTATATGAAAGCTTGTTTAGATTTACAAGGAATGTGTGTTCAGTACGGAATCAATATTAAATTTTCATTTCTTTTCAATGAATCATTAATCACTCGTGCCAGAAATTATTTGGTCGATGAGTTCATTCATCGTTCTGATTGTACACATATGTTGTTTATTGATTCTGATATTCATTTTAATCCACAAGATGTGGTTGCTTTGTTGGCCATGGACAAAGATGTTTCTGGTGGTCCTTATCCTAAGAAAGCAATTAAGTGGAAGTCTGTAAAGACTGCTATCACAAAAAATCCTGAAATCGATCCTTCTATCCTAGAAAAAGTTACTGGTGATTATGTTTTCAATCCAGTTAAAGGTACAGCACAATTTAATGTTACTGAGCCATTAGAAGTATTAGAGATTGGCACAGGTTTCATGATGATTAAACGTGAAGTGTTTAAGAAAATGGAAGAAGCATATC
>JAPLER010000015.1 GCA_026391115.1 Bacteroidota bacterium
AAACAACATCATTTAAAATTCTAAATATAAAATTTAAAATAATGAACTCTCTTGCACAAGAAATAATTAATGATGCACAAGACTATACTTTGTTTAGTTGGAGTAAACAAAAAGGTACAAACCCTATTGCAGTTAAACGTGCAGAGGGTGTGTATTTATACGATTATGATGGCAACAGAATTATTGATTTTTCAAGTGGATTAATCAATATGAATATTGGCCACGGCAATCAACGAATTACCGAAGCTGTTGTAAAGCAAATGCAGGAAGTGGCATATGTTACGCCAAGCTGTGTTACAAAAGTTCGTGCAGATTTAGGTAAAAAGTTAGCAGAAATATGTCCAGGAGATTTGAATAAATCTTTCTTCACTTTATGTGGTGCTACATCTATTGAGAATGGAATTAAGTTAGCAAGATTATACACAGGAAAACATAAAGTGTTAACGCGTTATCAATCTTATCACGGTGCAACAATGGGTGCAATTTCTGCTGGTGGCGACCCACGAAAAATTCCTGTTGATGCTCAGCAAGCACCCAACTTTGTTCATTTTGATTTACCTAATTTATATCGTTGGGAGTATGGTGAAGAAAATTTATTGAAAGAGTCTATTGCAAGCCTGGAAAGGATTATAGCTTATGAAGGCCCAAATACAATTGCTGCTATTTTATTGGAAGGTGAAAGTGGAACAAGTGGTTGTTTACAATATCCAAAAGGTTATTTAAAAGCAGTTAGAGAAATCACCAACAAGCACGGCATATTGATAATAATGGATGAAGTAATGAGTGGCTTTGGAAGAACTGGACAATGGTTTGGTTTTCAAAATCACGATATCGTGCCTGATATGATTGCAATGGCAAAAGGGTTGACTTGTGGTTACCTTCCATTTGGTTGTTTACAAGTGAGTGAAAAAATTGCTGCTAAGTTTGATGATGCTGTTATGCCATTGGGTTTAACCTACTCTGCACACGCAGTTTGTTGTGCTGCTGCATTAGAAACTTTAAAAATTTATGAAGAAGATAATTTGCTTGAAAATGCAAGAGTAATGGGTGCTTATATGGAGCAAGAAATTGGAAAATTAAAAGAAAAGCATCCATCAATTGGAGATTTTAGAAATACAGGTTTATTGGGTTGTGTTGAATTAGTAAAAAATAGAGCAACAAAAGAACCAATGGCACCATTCAATGCAAAGCCAGACGAAATGGTAGTGATGAATAAAGTGGCTGCTAAAATTAAAGAACTAGGTATGTACACTTTTGTAAGATGGAATTTCATTTTTGTTGCACCCCCATTAATTGTTACAAAAGAACAAATTGATGAAGGTTTGGCTATCATTAGTGAAGCTATTAAGATTGCAGATGATGCTTATATTGCTTAACAACTTTCTATGAATAATTCATCTCTTTATAACGAAGATTTAGCACCAATTCCACAAGACAAACGCACTTGGGGCACTTGGAATTATGCTGCACTTTGGATAAGTATGAGTCTTTGCATTCCTACTTACACAATGGCAAGTAGTATGATTAATAAAGGGATGAACTGGTGGCAAGCTATTCTTACCATTTTTATTGGCAATGCAATTGTGTTAGTACCAATGTTATTGAATGGACACGCTGGTGCTAAATATGGCATTCCTTTTCCAGTGTTGGCACGTGCAAGCTTTGGAACAAAAGGAGCTAACATTCCTGCAATGCTTAGAGCTATTGTAGCTTGTGGATGGTTTGGTATTCAAACTTGGATTGGTGGAGCATCTCTATACAATTTAATTAGAGCATATAATCCAAGTTTAGAAGCCATAAAAATTGAAGGATTATTTCCGCAACCGTTACCTGTTGTATGCTTTATATTATTTTGGATGTTGAATATGTTTATTGTTTATAAAGGCGTTGAAAGCATCAGAAAATTATTAGTCTTCAAAGCATTCTTTTTGCCTGTTGCAGCAGCAGCATTGTTTTGCTGGGCTGTAGTTGCTGCCAAAGGTTTAGGCCCTATTTTAAGTGCACCATCAAAGTTTACTGATAGTGCATCTTTTTTTCATTTCTTTTTCCCTGCATTAACTGCTGTTGTTGGATTTTGGGCTACTTTATCGTTAAATATTCCAGATTTTACACGATATGCAAAAAGTCAAAAAGCCCAAATGAAAGGGCAAGCAATTGGCTTACCACCATCAATGACTTTGTTTGCATTTGTAGGTGTTGTGGTTACATCAGCCACTACAATTATTTACGGTCAACCAGAATGGGATCCTGTAACATTGGCTACTAAATTCGATAGTAAACTAATGGTTGCATTTGCAATGCTTGGAATTATTATTTCAACTTTAGCAACAAATATTGCAGCCAATATTGTTAGCCCTGCTAACGATTTTTCAAATCTTAATCCTCAAAAAATTAATTTCAAAACTGGTGGTTATATTACTGGAATTATTGGTGTGTTAATCTTTCCCTGGAAATTAGTTGCAGACCCCAATGGTTACATTTTTACCTGGCTCATTGGTTATTCAGGTTTGCTTGGACCCATTGGTGGGATTATGATTGTAGATTATTTTTTCATCAATAAAAAAGAATTGGTTGTTGATGAATTATATCAACATAATGGCAGGTATTTTTTTAATAATGGTTTTAATAATAAAGCTGTTATTGCTTTATTTATTGGGATATTGCCAAACATTCCTGGTTTTTTAGTTGTTACGAAAGTGATTAATAATGAAGTATTTCCTCATTGGATTTCTGATTTGTACAACTATGCTTGGTTTGTCGGTTTTGCAGTTAGCGGATTGATTTACTTTTTAACAATGAAAAGAAAATAAACTAAATGAGTACTTTAATAAAAAATGGAAACATCATAACTGCAACTGACAACTACGTTGCAGATATTTTAATTGAAGGCGAAACAATAAAAGCGATTGGCAAAAACTTAAACGTTACTGCTGATGAAATTATTGATGCAACTGGAATGCTTGTTATGCCTGGTGGTATTGACCCTCATGTGCATTTAGATATGCCTTTTATGGGGACATACAGCAGCGATAATTACGAAACTGGTACACGTGCTGCATTATATGGTGGAACAACAACTGTTATAGATTTTATCTTGCAAACACAAGGTAAAAGCTTACAATCTGCTTTGCAAGATTGGAAAAGTAGAAGTGATAATAATGCTGTTGGCGATTACAGTTTTCATATGGCTGTAACAGATTTTAATGAAGAAACTAAAAAAGAAATTAAACATTTTATAGAAGAAGAAGGCATCACATCTTTTAAAACATTTATGGCATACAAAGGTGCATTAATGATTGATGACAGACAGATGATAGGCTTAATGCAGGAAGTAAAAAAACACGGAGGTTTAATTAATGTTCACGCTACCAATGGCGATATGATTGACTTCTTAATTGCCAAGCATAAATCAGAAGGAAAACTTGCACCATTGTATCATTATTTGTCTCAGCCAGAAATTAGTGAAGCCGAAGCGAGTGGCAGGTTTGCTGATATGGCAAGTTATACGGGTTGCCCAGGATATATTGTTCATTTAACTTGTGAAGGGGCATTAAATGCTGTGAGAAATGCCACACGAAGAAATCAAAAAGTATTTGTAGAAACCTGTATTCAATATTTAATTTTAGACGCTAGTTTATATGAGCAAAATTTTGAAGGAGCTAAATGGGTGATGAGCCCACCATTACGTGAAAAGAAAGATCAGGCAACACTTTGGGCTGGCATTAATCAAGGCTTGGTACAAGTTGTGGCAACAGACCATTGCCCTTTTATGTGGGAACAAAAATTAATGGGCAAAGACGATTTTAGCAAAATTCCCAATGGTCATCCTGCAATTGAAAACAGAATGGAATTGTTGTTTAGTGAAGGTGTGAATAAAGGGAAAATAACTCTTAACAAATTTGTTGAAGTATCATCAACTAACGCCTCAAAAATATTTGGTATGTTTCCAAAGAAAGGAACCATTGCTGTGGGCAGTGATGCTGACATTGTTTTATGGGATGCTAATGAAGAGCATATTTTATCAGCATCTACACATCATATGAATGTTGATTATAGTGGTTATGAAGGTTGGCAAGTAAAAGGCAAAGTGAAGCAAGTTTTTTTGCGAGGTAAATTGGCAATTGATAATAATGAATGCAAAGTGGAGAAAGGGTTTGGTAAGTTTGTCAAGAGAAATAAAGTGTCTCAAAATATTTAATCAAATATTTTAAATTATAAAATTTGAATGCTGAATTAATTTGAAATTTATTATTCAAAAATTAAAATAGAAATAATGCCAAGAATAATAAAATCTGGACTTATACAACTTTCTCTTCCTAAAACAGAAGGCGAAGGAACTATTGAAGAAATTAAAGAAGCAATGGTGCAGAAACATATTCCTTATATTGAAGAAGCTGGCAGACAAGGTGTGCAGATTCTTTGTTTTCAGGAAATTTTCAACACGCCATATTTCTGCCCTGGGCAAGATGCAGCTTGGTACGCAAGTGCTGAAACTATTCCTGGCCCCACAGTTGAGCGTATGCAGGAATATGCTAAGAAATATCAGATGGTGATTATTGTTCCTATATATGAAAAAGAGCAAGCAGGTGTTTTATACAATACTGCTGCTGTTATTGATGCAGATGGAACATACTTAGGCAAGTATAGAAAAAACCATATTCCACATACTGGTGGCTTTTGGGAAAAATATTTCTTTAAGCCTGGAAACCTTGGCTATCCAGTGTTTCAAACAAAATATGCTAAGGTTAGTGTGTATATTTGTTATGATAGACATTTTCCAGACGGTGCAAGATGCTTGGGTTTAAATGGTGCTGAAATCGTTTATAATCCAAGTGCTACAACTGTTGGTCAATCTCAATATTTATGGAAGTTAGAACAACCTGCACACGCTGTTGCCAATGGTTATTTTATGGGTTGTATCAATCGAGTAGGTGAAGAAAAACCCTGGAACTTGGGTAAGTTTTATGGCACATCATACTTTGTAAATCCATTAGGGCAAATAATAAAAGAAGCCAGTGAAGACAATGATGAATTATTGGTTGCTGAATTTGATTTAGACTTGATTGAACAAATAAGAAGCAAATGGCAATTCTATAGAGATAGAAGACCTGAGACATACAATGAAATAGTTAAATTATAAACTATTTTGAATGTTAAATTTTAAATGTTGAATTAAACAACATCGGTAATTTAAAATTCAAAATTCAAAATTCAAAATTCAAATAAAATGATTTTAAATAACAGACTAACTGAAACTCAATACCAGCAAAACTTTGCAGATATTCACCCGCCTTTTGAAACACACGATGCAGCATTGGTTGAAGCAAATCGTTGCTTGTTTTGTTACGATGCTCCTTGCACAAAATTGTGTCCAACAAGTATTAATATTCCAAAGTTTATTAAACAAATAACAACCGAGAATATTAAAGGTTCAGCACATACTATTTTTCAATCAAATATAATGGGTGCGGGCTGTAGCAAGGTTTGTCCAGTAGAGAAATTATGTGAAGGTGCTTGTGTATATAACAATATGGATGAAACGCCTATTCATATTGCCAAGCTACAACGTTATTCTACTGAAATTGCAATGAAAAATAATTGGCAATTATTTGAACGAAAAAAATCTACTGATAAAAAAGTAGCGATAGTTGGTGCTGGTCCTGCTGGATTAAGTTGTGCCCACGTTCTTGCAAGGGAAGGTGTTGATGTAACTATTTATGAAAAAGAAAATAAAGGAGGTGGCTTAATGACTTATGGTATTGCTGCTTATAAAGTAACACCAGAGTTTTGCGAAGATGAAGTGAATTATATTTTAGACATCGGTGGTATTGAATTAAAATACAATCAAGAGTTAGGAAAAAATATTGCTTTAGAAGAACTTCAAAAAAAATACGATGCCGTGTATCTCTCTATTGGCGTGGGTTTGGCAAATAAATTACATATTGCTGGAGAAGATTTAGAAGGTGTAGAAGATGCCATCGAGTTTATATACAGATTACGAAATGAAGGATATTCCTCAATAAAAGTTGGAGATAAGGTTGCTGTAATTGGAATGGGGATGACTGCCATTGATGCTGCAACACAAGCAAAACGTTTGGGTGCAAATGAAGTAACAATGGTGTATCGTAGAACTGAAGCTGAAAAGAATTGTACACAACACGAATTGGATATTGCAAGATTAGATGGTTGTGCCACTTTATGGTTGGCTGCACCAAAAGAGATTATTGGAGAAAATGGAAAAGTAAAAGCATTAGTTTGTGATGTAATGAAATTAGGTGAGCCAGATGCAAAAGGAAAACCTGCACCGATTGCAACAGGAGAAACTGTTAAATTGGATGTTGATATGGTAATTAAAGCAACTGGTCAAAATCCATTTGAACAATTGGTATCATCCTATAATATCAATAATAATAGAGGTAAAATAAATATCACTAATAACGTTACAAATCTTGCCAAAGTCTTTGCTGGAGGCGATTGTGTGAATGGAGGCAAAGAAGTTGTAGATGCTGTGCAAGCTGGTAAAGATGGAGCACAAGCTATATTGAATTTTATATTTTAAATTTTGAATGAAGACAGAGAATAAAATATTAGAAAAGTCTTTCGATTTTTCATTGCAAATTATTCAATTATATAAAATACTAGTTGAAAACAAAGAGTTTGTTTTATCGAAACAACTTTTAAGAAGTGGCACAAGTATAGGTGCAAATATTGAAGAAGGAATGGCAGCTCAATCACGAAAAGATTTTATATCAAAAATGTCAATAGCCTCGAAAGAAGCAAGAGAAACACGTTATTGGTTAAGGCTTTTAGATAAAAGCAAATTAGTTGAACTCGATTATTCAGTTTATTTAAATTCTGTAGAACATATTGTAAATATTCTAACTAAAATAGTCAAAACAAGCATTGAGACAAACCCTCAATAATTCAAAATTTAAAATAATTTAAGATGGCTTCTTTAGAAACAAACTTTCTCGGCATTAAATCGCCTAATCCTTTTTGGTTAGCGAGTGCCCCACCAACTGATAAAAAAATCAATGTATTACGTGCTTATGAAGCAGGCTGGGGTGGCGTTGTATGGAAAACGCTTGGCTCTCAAGTTAAAAATGTTTCTTCACGTTATAGTGCAGTTGATTATCACGGCAGTCGTATAATGGGATTTAATAATATTGAGCTCATTAGCGATAGACCACTTGATATTAATCTAAAAGAAATAACAGAATGTGTAAAGTTGTTTCCAGATAGAGCAATGATTGTTTCGTTGATGGCAGATAATAACAGAGAGTCTTGGCACGAACTCATTAAAAAATGTGAAGATGCTGGTGCTATGGGTTTTGAGTTAAATTTTGGTTGCCCACACGGTATGACAGAACGTGGAATGGGTGCTGCTGTTGGTCAAGACCCTGTGATTGCTAAAATGGTGGTGGAATGGGTGATGGAAAAAGCTACTATTCCTGTAATTACTAAACTTACACCAAATGTGCATAGTGTAGTGCCAACTGGTCGTGCTGCTGTAGAAGGTGGAACGAATGCTTTAAGTTTAATCAACACCATTCAAAGTGTTACTGGTATTGATTTAGACACACTTGTTCCAAATCCTTATGTTGCAGGAAAATCTGTTTTTGGTGGTTACTGTGGACCAGCAGTAAAACCTATTGCTCTTAAATTTTTAACTACAATTAGTCAAGATGAATTAACATCAAAAGTGCCTATTTCTGGTATTGGTGGTATCAGCACTTGGAAAGATGCAGTTGAGTTTATGTTATTAGGTGCAACAAGTGTGCAAGTGTGCACAGCAGCTATGAAACACGGCTTTAGAATTGTTGAAGATATGTGTGAAGGGATGAGTAATTGGATGGATGAAAAAGGCTTTAAAACCACCAACGATTTTATTGGCAAATCTGTTGAAAAAATTACACATTGGGAAGACCTAGATATCAACTATCATCACATCGCCAAAATCAACCAAGATGCTTGTATTCATTGTGGTTTATGCTATATTGCTTGTGAAGATACTTCGCATCAGTCCATCAATATTCAACAAGGAAATCCGTACAATACTTACACCATAAAAGAAGACGAATGTGTGGGTTGTAATTTGTGCAAATTGGTTTGCCCAGTTGCTGAATGTATTACAATGGAAGAACATCGCGTGGCACCAGATTATATTAACT
The DNA here is from genome assembly GCA_026391115.1 of Bacteroidota bacterium. Lineage (GTDB taxonomy): Bacteria > Bacteroidota > Bacteroidia > Chitinophagales > Chitinophagaceae > CAIVPM01. The sequence continues at coordinate 8,172 of JAPLER010000015.1, forward strand.
GGAAAATGTGGCAAGCAGAAGGAAGAGCTTTGAATGACCATTAGTAAATAATGTTGAATGATAAATGTTGAATTTTGAATGATTGAATTGTTTCGCAATTTTATCGTTGTCCTAGTTTTATTGCTACTATTAAACTTTAGTGGCGTTGGCAGCATTCAAGTTTTTTTACTCTATTGAGCAATTCTCACCACAGAGTAATGGAGTTTTACACAGAGAAAACAGAGAAGGTAAACTCATTTAACTCTGTGTAAAATCTCTGTTACCTCTGTGGTAAAAATAAAAAGGTTATGCACGAAAATGATATAACAAGTAAAATAATAAACGCTGGAATAGAAGTACACAAAGCACTTGGGCCAGGTTTGTTGGAAAGTGCTTATAAAGAATGTTTATTTTATCAACTTGCAAAAAACGGTTTAAACGTACAAAAGGAAAAACCTTTGCCACTTGTTTATGAAGAAGTAAAATTAGATTGTGGTTATAGAATTGATTTATTAGTTGAAAACAAAGTAGTGATTGAAATAAAAAGTGTTGAAGCACTAAGTGATTTACATATTGCTCAAACATTAACATACTTAAAATTGGGTAGTTATAAAATTGGTTTGCTAATGAACTTCAATGTTGTACTACTCAAAAATGGAATAAAGAGAATTATAAATGGAATAATTTAACCACAGAGAAAAGGAGTTTGGCACAGAGGTAAATGAGTTTTTCTTCTCTGCTTATCTCAGTTTAAAATCTATACTAACTCTGTTGTATATAGAATAAAAATGAAAATAAATAACACCCGCTTACAGCAACACTTTGAGGCAATGAGCCTTATTGGTAAAATAGGAGAAACAGGCACTAATCGCCCTGCACATTCACGAGATGAAAAGAAAGCGTTTGAGCTTGCTGCATCGTGGATGCACGAAGTTGGAATGACAACCCGTATTGACAATTTTGGAAATCTTATTGGTCATTTTGAAGGGAAAGATGCATCATTACCTATACTAATGATGGGTTCACATTTAGACTCTCAACCTTATGGTGGCAGATTTGATGGTGTGGCTGGAGTGCTTTGTGCTATTGAGGTTGCAACTACTTTAAAAGAAAATAATATCATTCCAAATCGCTCTATTGAAATCATTTCATTTGCCGATGAAGAAGGTTGGCGTTTTAATAAAGGTTTGTTTGGTAGCCGTGGCATTTTAGGAAAATTAGAAGAAGGTGATTTGGCAAGAAAAGATAAAGATGGTATTACTCGTGAACAAGCATTAAAAGATTTTGGTTGTGATAGGCAGGCCACGCAGGTAGTGTACCAATGCATTTGCGTAAAGATGCAATGCTTGGTGCTGCTGAAATTATTGTTGCACTCAATCAAATAGCAACACAAGTTCCAAACGCACCAACAGTAGGCACAGTAGGCACTTTAAATGTTTTTCCTGCCAGCAGAAATATTATTGCTGAAGAAATTACAATGACCATTGATTTGCGTGATATTGATTTAGAGAGAAGAAATAAATACGAACAACAACTTCGCAATAAAATAAATGAAATTGCTAAGAAACATCAATTGTCTTACGAAATTTCTGAAGATACTAACAGCGAACCTCGTTACTGTGCAGATTGGATTAAAGAAATTATTCATAACCAATGCAAGGCTTTAAATCTTGATTCACCTGAAATAATGAGTGGTCCTTTCCACGATTCTTTGCCTATGAGTTATGTATGTGATTATGGAATGATTTTCATTCGCAGTAAAGATGGCATTAGCCACAATCCTTTGGAATATTCTTCTTACGAGGATTTGGCAATTGGTACAAATGTTTTATTAGGAACGGTTTTAGAAATACTGAAGAAGTAATTTTTATATCAATTATTCAAAGCCTTTGTTAACATTTACATAACAAAGGCTTTTTTGTTTTTAGCATTTCAATAATCAACTTTACATTTGACTATAATTTTATGAATAAATATTTAATTCCCAGAGATATTAGTTGGTTAAGTTTTAATGCACGTGTGTTGCAAGAAGCAGCAGACACAAGCGTTCCATTGCCTTTGCGTATTCGTTTTTTGGGTATTTTTTCAAATAATCTAGATGAATTTTTTCGAGTTAGAGTGGCTACATTAAAGCGTATGATTGAGTTTGAAGAGAAGCGTAGGAAAATGAATATGCACGTTGAGGAAAGCCCACAAAAGATTTTAAACAAAATTCAATCAACAGTTTTACAACAACAAAATGAGTTTAACAGAATTTGGAAAACCATTTTAGTTGAACTTAAAAAAGAAAAAATATTTTTAAAAGACGAAAAACAATTAACCAAAGAACAGCAGTTATTTGTTAAAAAATATTTTGATGAACAAGTTCGTAGCAATGTTATTCCTTTAATGATAGAAGGCTTGCAACAAATGCCTTATTTAAGAGATAAAAGTATTTACTTGGCTGTTACAATGCACAAAAAACAAAGTGCTTATAAGCATAAATATGCATTAATTGAAGTGCCAGCAAAATCCAATGGCAGATTCATTTTGTTGCCATCTAAAACAGGAGAAAAACACATTATTCTTTTGGAAGATATTATAAGATTTAACCTACCTTATATATTTTCTTATTTTGGGTTTGATGATTTTGATGCTTGGATTTTTAAAGTAACTAAAGATGCAGAAATAGATTTAGATAATGATGTTACAACAACATTTGTTGAGAAGATGGAAAAGGGTTTAAAGAATAGAAGAAAAGGAAAGCCAGTAAGATTTGCTTATGATAAAGAGATGGATTCTGGGCTATTAGAATATCTTATTACACGATTAAATCTTAATAAGAAAAGCAATATTATTCCTGGTGGTCGCATTCATAATTTTAGACATTTTATGGATTTTCCAAATGTGTTTAAAGCTAACGCTACAAAGCGTTTAACCTTAACACATCCATTGCTAAAAAATAATATTCGTGTAACCGAAGTTGTGCAAAAACAAGATGTAATGTTGCACTTTCCTTATCATTCTTTTAACCCAATAATTGATATGTTGCGTGAAGCAGCAATGGATGAAACGGTTGTGTCTATAAAAATTACAGCATATCGTTTGGCAGAAAATAGCAAAGTAATTAACGCATTAATTAATGCTGCACGAAATGGAAAACAAGTTGTAGTAATGCTAGAGTTAAAAGCAAGATTTGATGAAGAAGCTAATTTAGAGTGGAAGGAAATTTTAGAGCAAGAAGGTGTGAAAGTATTATTGGGCGTGCCTCGTATGAAAATTCACGCAAAACTTTGTATAATAAAAAAACGAGAAAAAAATAGAACTATTCAATATGGATTTGTAAGTACAGGTAATTTAAATGAAAGTACAGCTAAAGTTTATGTAGATCATTGTTTGCTAACTGCTAATAGAAATATTATGGCAGATATGAATAGAATTTTCAATTATTTAGAACATTGGAAATTAGGTAATCATCCTTTGAAACTATGTAAAACACTAATAGTTTCTCCAATTGATATGCGAAAAAAATTAGTAGCTTTAATTGATAGAGAAATTAAAGTAGCTAAACAAAATAAACCTACATCAATCATTATAAAAGGCAACTCTCTGAGCGATGAAGTATTGATTAATCATTTAAGAAAAGCTATTGATGCAGGTGTGGATGTTAAGCTGATGATAAGAGGAATTTATTGTCCAGTATTTCATCATAAAAAAAACAAATCTAATCCCATAGCAATAAGCATTGTAGATGAATATTTAGAGCACGGCAGGGTAATGATTTTTGGTGTGGAAAAAAGTATGAAAGTATTTATTTCTAGTGCCGATTGGATGGTCCGAAATTTAGATCATAGAGTAGAAGCTGCTGTTGAACTTACTAATTCTAATATTAAAACAGAGTTGTTAAATATTATTAATATACAATTGCAGGATAATGTTAAAGCAAGAGTTTTGGATGCAGATTTAAGCAATGATTATTTTGTTTCAAATCAGAAAAAAAAGCATCGTTCTCAAGTAGAAATATTTGAATATTTAAACAAAGTTTAATGAAATTAGCTGCAATAGATATAGGTAGCAATGCTGCACGTTTATTAATAAGCGAAGTAACTATCAACGATAATAATAAACCTGAGTTTAATAAACTTAATTTGGTGCGTGTGCCTTTACGCCTAGGGTTTGATGTTTTTGAAAGTGGTGTGATTGAAAAACCTAAAGTAAATATGATAGTTGATACAATGCTTGCTTATAAGCATTTATTAAAGGCATATAATGTGCAGCTAGTTAAAGCTTGTGCTACCAGTGCAATGCGTGATGCAAAAAACGCTAATGAAATTATTAAAAAAGTAAAGCAGGAAACTGGAATTACTATTGAAGTAATTAGTGGCGATGAAGAAGCTACAATTGTTTACGAAAATCACATTGCAGAAAATCTAGACAAAGAACATAGTTATTTATACATTGATGTTGGTGGTGGTAGTACAGAATTGACTTTCTTTAGTGAGGGAAAACTAATGTATAAAGAGTCTTTTGATATTGGTACAATTCGTTTGCTTAAAAATATGGTTACAGAAAATGTGTGGGATGAAATGAAGGACCACATTAAAAGCAATACCAAAAGCAAGTTGCCAATGATTGCAATTGGCAGTGGTGGCAATATCAATAAAATATTTTCTATTAGTAAGAAAAAAGAAGGAAAACCTTTAACCATAGAGCTTTTAAAGGATTATTATAAAGAGTTTTCAAACGTCTCATTAAAAGAAAGAATTGCTACTTATAAGTTAAGGGAAGATAGAGCTGATGTGATTGTCCCTGCACTTCAAATTTATATTAATGTTATGCGTTGGGCTGGAATTGAAGAAATTTATGTTCCAAAAATTGGATTGGCAGATGGACTAATTCAACATTTGTATTACGAAATTACTGGCTTATAATCATTTCACTCAACTGCTTGTAAAGTGCCTTTGCTGTTGGGTTTGATGTTAGTTGTTGTAAATGTTTTTCAATTGTTGCAATATCTTTTCTTACAGCAGGCCCAGTAAAAACTTCTTTTGGATGATGTGTTCTTAATCTTGTTGCAGTCTCTTCAATAAGTGCTTGTAATAAACTAAAATCTATTTCATTAGCTTCACAAAAATTGGCACTTTGCAAATACATATAATTTACAAAATTGCAAGCAAATACAGCAGCTGTATGTAGCTTCAATCTCTTATCATCATTGCCAAATTCTACTTTATTTGAAATTGACGTTGCCAATATTTCAATCTTGCTTTTTACAATATCATTATTGCCATCAACCAAAAAAGGAATTGGAGTTGCTATATCCATTGACTTTCTTAAACTTTGAATTGGATACAAAACACCATAGTTTAATGAACATTGTTCTAACACTTGTATTGAAACAGAGCCTGCTGTATGCAATACAATGGCATTAGTAACTTTAATTTCATTGCAAATAGCTGCAATAGATTTATCGCTAACAGCAATGATAATTACATCACAATCATCGCTTAGTTCTTGTAAATTATCTGTTGCAACTGAATTAACCTCATTTGCTAAAACCTTAGCTGCATCTATATTTCGTCCATATACTTGGTGTATTAAGTGTTGCTTTGAATATAATAATTTTGCTAAAACTGTTGCAACATTGCCTGTACCTATAATTGATATTTTCATTGTAATTGTTTTATAACATCAACACTTTACTATATTCAAAACGTGTATCTTCATCTAAATCTGTAATCACAAATCCTGCATTTCTTGCAGCACATTCTTGTGCAATTAATTTTGCTGCTTTCTTTGTATTCTCATTATCTAAATGACTAAAAGGTTCATCAAGCAACAACAATTCAAAAGGCTGCATTAATGCTCGAATAATAGCAATTCTTTGTTGTTCTCCATAACTGCATTTTACTGTTTGTTGATGTAGTATATGAGTAATACCAAGCACTTCAGCCATTTCTTCTATTACTTCTTCGTTGTAAAATGGTGTTTGCATTGTTCTCTTCAATTCAATATTTTCCTTAGCAGTAAGCTGTGGAAATAACCTTAAATCTTGAAAAACAACACTTAATTGATACTGACGAATACTTGCCATATCATTTAAAGAAATACTTTTAATATCAATGTCGTTATACAAAATCTTTCCTTCATAATCATTACGCAATCCATACATCATATTCATTAAAGTAGTTTTGCCTGTGCCACTTGGAGCCACAATTTTGGTGTAGTTACTACTGTCAAAACTCAGTTCATTATTCCAAACATCCTTTTGCTTTTTAAGTATTCTATCTTTTAAAGGTGTAGGTACAAGGTGTTGCAAACTTATCTTCATAGTATAAAAGTAAAAGAAGCTGCTTAATATTAAGCAGCTTCTTTTTAAAAGTATTATTTTTCTAATTTATTTATAATAAAATTCATTCTCCTATTTGCTCATTGCAGGAGCTTCAACAGCAGCAGCAACAGTATCCACCATAGGCATTACATCATTCCATTTAGCTTTTCTTTCTTGGTCAGCAACTTGCATTTCTGCTGTAACAGTTTTAATAAAGTTAGCTAAAGAAACCAAACTATTTTCTTTTTCATTCTTCATTTTAAAAGTAAACAAGCCCTTGTATTTAACATCATTCAAGTTATCGCCAGTAACAATAACATTATCAAATGTAGTCAATGCTTTATCCATAATTACTTTAGCGTGTGGGTCTTTTCCTGCAAAACCTTCAAATGCTTTTAAGAAACTATTAGCATCTACAAACATTGCCATATACTTACCAGTCAACTCACTTGTAAAGTCTTTATTAAGTGTAGTTTTTGTACTTTTAGCAGCATATTGTGTGTAGGTATTTTCGTCTGTAGCAATAATAATATTTTTATCATCAATTCTCACATAAACTGGTGCACCTGCAGCCATTTGTGGATTTAAAGTATAAACTCCTGCATTGTTAATTAGCATTTGCATTTGCACTCCTTGATCTAATATTTTAGCAAGACTAGCTTTGTCACCCACTTCTGCATTAAACAATATTTTCATTGTTGGTTGAGGTCCTGCATAAGACATAGAATCTGTTGGTGCTTTCATTTCAAAATCTCCCAAAGCAAATGCCATATCTCCTTTCAAGCATTTATAAATATCTTGCAAGGTAAAGTTCATTTTGGCAGAAGATAAACCCGCATCTATTAATGTTTCAAGTTGTAATTCTTTTAAAATACCTTGTATGGCATCTGGTTTTACAGATAATAACATTGCTGCATTGGTGTTTTTAGCAGGAAAGCTTTCTAGCATAGATGCTTTAATGCTTCCATTACCATATTGTTTAAGCAATGCATTTAATCTATCGTTTAGGTAAGATGTAGTTTCCATAACTATTTTACCATTCTCAAAGTTCATATAACTTACCGAGTAGTTGTCTTTTAACAACTCTTCTAATTTAGGTACTTGAAAAGGCATCATAGCCAAGCTGTTGCCTATAGAAGCAGATGAAGTAAACATAGTAATGTCTGCTTTTTTATCCAACATTTCGTTAAATGCTTTTATGCTAGTTACTTTTTCTGCATCTTTTAAGTTGTAATATTTATCTACCATAGCAGTCACATCAGCTACTTCTGCATTTTCCGAGAAATAGTTTGTATTTGTAGCAAAGCTCAACATTGCAAACTCACTAGTCCAAGTAGCTAAACCAGACTTGCCCATTTTCATACTAGTGTATGTTTTACCTTTTACTACTGCTTCTGTTTTTAACTCTTCTTGTCCTTTTAAGAAAGCTTCAAACTTAGCAGCGTCTTTTAAAGAAGCAATAACGTTAAAGCCCATAATCTTTCCTTTTTTACCAGTTTGGGTTAAAAACATTACTACTTTTTCTTCTGTATTAATACCACTGTTTTTCCAGTCGGTCATTAACTTTTTAGCCTTGGCAGAATCTACAGATGAAATGAACTTGTTCATTATAGAGTCCATTTGAAAGTTACCTGCTTTCAGTTTCTCTTCCATTGTTTTTTGGTCGAATACTGCAACTACTGATGCATCTTTTGGTATAAGCGATGCTTGTTTTAGTCCTTTGCTGCCGCAAGATGCTAGCATTACTGCTACAACAACTACTGCAAACATTTGTGAGAATAACTTTTTCATTGTGTTATTTTTTGGTATATGATTTAATGCTGCAAACATATATGCTGCATTTATTCTAACAAGGTTAATTAATGTTAAGCTAGGGGGTAGTTAGTAATTAGCAGTTGGGTATTAGGAATTGGGAATTAGTAATAAAAAAACAGGAAATGTTAACTGATAATTGCTAATTACTAACTTTTTTGCATACTAATAATCGCTCTTAGATGTTTTTACCATATCCTGTAGTTGTGCTACTTCTACATCACTTAGATAACGCCACTTGCCCAGTGCTATTTTACCTAGCGTTATGTGCATAATACGCACCCTTTGCAGGCTCATTACTTTGTAGTCAAATGCTTCACACATTTTACGTATTTGCCTGTTAAGGCCTTGTGTAAGTGTAATTCTAAAGGTGTGATTACTTACTTTTTTTACAATACAAGGCTTGGTTAATCCATCTTTAATACGCACACCTGCTGCCATTTTATTTATAAAATTATAATCAACAGCTTTGTTTACTTTCACAATATATTCCTTCTCGTGGTTGTTGCCTGCACGTAATATTTTATTTACAATATCACCATCATTGGTTAAAAATATCAAGCCCTCGCTATCTTTATCTAGCCTGCCTATAGGGAATATTCTTTTTGGGTGATTAATGTATGTAATGATATTGCCTCTGATGTTCTCTTCTGTAGTGGTGGTAATACCCACAGGTTTATTAAAAGCCATATATATCAGCTTTTCTTTTTTGGCAGGTTTGTTATTGGTGGTTATCAGGCTGCCATCTACTTCTACACTATCACCAGGGGTGTATCTATTGCCTAGTTGTGCAGGTTTATCGTTAAGCAATACCCTGCCTTTTATAATCAAGTTGTCTGCCTCTCGTCTAGAGCAGTAGCCTGTATCGCTAATAAATTTATTAAGACTAATAGATGCCTGATTCAATGTGTTTTATAATGTTTGTGGCAAAAGTAGCTGTAAATGGTAATATGGCTTGCTGGTAAATGGCAATGGGTTATAAACTCAAGTGGGCTTTAGGTGGGAGTTAGGTGGGAGTATCGTGGGAGTTACTATAAGGAGTGATTATTTTTACCAAAAAAGTCGAGGGTAAAAAATAAATCACTAAAATACAATCGTTGTTATCGTTCAATTTTGTTTCGCTGCACAAAATTGAACAACCACTTACTAAAACAAAGCCATTTGTTGAGGCTTGCTTACAATGTTTTTTGTTGCAGTGGGTGTTTGGTTTGCACCAATAGTAAACACCTCGCCAGCACTATACCTATCGGCAATACATATTTGTGTGTGGGTGCTATGGGCTTCAAATAAATCTTTTGCCAGTTGTGGTGTGTTGTTTTCCTTAGATAAATGAGAGAGTATTAAATGGCTTAAATTGCTGGAGCGGTGCTGCACAAATAAATTGAGTGCCTGTTTATTGCTTAAATGCCCCACACTACCGCGTATTCTTTCTTTTAAATGCCAAGGATATGAGCCATTTTCTAAAATATCATCGTCGTAATTGGCTTCTAAAAAAGCAGCATTACATTGTTTAAAATGTTCAATTAAATTATCGCACACAGTACCTATATCGGTATATACACCTACGCTGATATTATTGTAAGTAATAGTAAAACTATGTGGGTCGGCAGCATCGTGATGTTTTAAAAAAGGTTTTACTACAAGACTACCAATAGTAATGGTTTCGCTAGTGCTAAAGTAGCGAGACAGGTGACGAATTAGTTGAATGTTTTTGGCAGTGGGTTGCGTAATGTATATAGGTAAGTGGTGTTTATGTGCAAGATTGGCAACACCTTTAATATGGTCGCTATGCTCATGGCTTATAAAAATGGCTTTAAGCTTTTTTATGTCTAGTCCTATTTGCTTCATTCGTTTTTCTACCTCTCTGCACGATAGTCCAACATCTACCAATACTGCATCTGTATCATTACCCACATAATAACAATTGCCATTGCTACCACTATTGATTGATGCTATTTGTAAAGACATTTTTTGTTTTTTGTTTTCAATAATAACTACTACTAGCCACTTGCTATTTACTACTTGCTAACTGACACAGGTAGTTTTCCTTTGGCTATTATTTTACCTTGTAAAATAGCTGCTGCTGTTTGTTGTACAATATCATCATCGTCGTAACAAGCTATTATGTTTTTGGCATTGCTAATATTTTTTATAGCATAAGGATTACCAAAAAACAAGAAGATAACATTGTCTTTATTGGCTAGTTGTTGCATTAAATACACCACACTACTATCTAACCCAAAATTATTGGCTGGCCTGCGATTGTATTGATGCACACTAATAACAATAGCCTGATAATTGTTGATGCGTGTGCAGCTATCAATAATATTATTTACCCAACTAAACTTGTCATTACTTTCTGTAATAGCATTTGTGGGTCTTGGTTCTATAGAATCTCTAACCCTGAAACTGGCTGCAAAGCTATTGTTTACATAATAACAAGTTGTGTTGTGAATGTTGTTTAAACTATTGCTAAATACATTGGGTTTGCCATTGCCAATAACAATGTGTGCAATGCTTGGTAGTACATCATAGGGTTGTGTAATGTTTTGTAAAGGAATTATTTTTTTGTTAGATTGTTTAACAAGTGTAATAGCATCTTGTGCAATTTGAGCAATTAGTGTGCTGGTGTTTTTATTAAGATCATTAGTTAAGTTGGTGGTATCAATAAATTGTGTTTTGTATAAACTCAAATGATACTTTGCCAATAATACTTTTTTTACACTTGCATAAAACTGTTGCTGGCTAAGGGTTTTGTTGGTGAGTGCTTGTTTTATTTTTTCTATGCTGCTATCTACCTGCTCGGGTAAGCATAACAAATCGTTGCCTGCAATAATAGCTTTTGCACTTACTTCCCCACTGGCAAAATATTTTGTAACACCTTTCATTTCTAATCCATCGGTAATGATTAAACCTTTAAACCCAAGCTTGTTTTTAAGCAATCCTGTAACAGTTTTTTTAGATAATGATGTTGGTAAATTACTCGTTGTATCTATAGCTGGCACACTTAAATGAGCTGTCATAATACAACCCACATTGTTTTTTATTTGTTGCTTAAAAGGATATAATTCAAGATTGTTTAAATCTGTCATTGATTTGTTAATGACTGGTAAATCTAGATGGGAATCAACAGCTACATCTCCATGGCCAGGAAAATGCTTGGCACAAGCCATTACACCTACATCCTGCAAGCCTTTTGTATATTCCAATGAGTAGGTACTTACTTTGTTTTTATTTTCTCCAAAACTTCTATCATTAATAACAGGGTTGGCAGGGTTATTATTCACATCTACCACTGGTGCATAGTTAATATGGATACCCATACGCTTACACTGCAAGCCTATTGCTTTGCCTACTTCATAAACTGTATTTTTATTTTGTACAGCACCTAGCATCATATTCTTGGGAAAAAGCTGCACGCTGTCTAGTCTCATACCTAAGCCCCATTCTGCATCCATTGTAATAAGCAGTGGTGTTTTGGCAATGCTTTGGTAGTAGTTGGTTAAATTAGCTTGTCTTATGGGGCCACCCTGAAAAAAACATAAACCACCTACATTATATTTTTTTATTTGTTCTGTAACATTATTAATGTGGTCTTGTGGCAAGTTGCTATGTGCACGAATGATAATGAGTTGAGCAACTTTTTCATCGAGAGATAATTTATTGAAAACACTATCAACCCAATGCAGGGCTGATTTTGATGGCGTTAAAAATTTTTGAGCATTGGAATTTATAACAATACATATTGCTGCAAGTAACAAAAACTTTTTCATTGTGTGAATATAGTTAAAAACAAAAACCACCCGCAGTAGCGAATGGTTTTGTATAAAAAATTGTATTAAAAACTATTTTGTTTCTTCTGCTGTTTCTTCCTCTTCTTCTGGTACTTCGGTTAATTTTAACTCAATGTTATTTGCTTTAAGCACATTAAGCCATTTTACCATTTTCTTTCTGTCGCTATCATATACTCTGTCAAAGTCCATATCGGCATATACTTTTTTAAAATATTCTTTCACAGCTTTAGCATCTTTTTCGTTTGGCAAAGCTTCACCACTTGCCTCCATTGCCTTGAATATTTCTATAAGATTTACATTTTCTCTAATGGTATATACTTCGATACTTTCAAGGTGAGAGAAATTATGTACTCTATTGCTTGCAAATTTCACAGTACCGTCTTCTAAAGACTTTACAACAGCTCCATCGCTTTTACTGCTTATTAACTCGAATAATCCTGATAGTCCTGTAACTGAAATTAATTTTCCGTATTCCATACTTTAATTTAAAGGACGCAAATGTAGTAGTGTGTAGTGTAACAGCAAAACGTATTTTGTTATTGCTTGACCATTGTACGATAAAAGATATTGATTCTCTTTTTCAAAAAATTCATCCATTCTTCGTGTGTAAAAAATAAGCCGTAGAAAATTAAAAAAACAATTTGCAGATTGTATAGCATCATTAAAAAATAAATGCTCAGGTGTAGTATTACACCCAATATCATTAATGGATTTCTACACTTTTTAAACCATATTAAAAAAGGAAAACTAACCTCTAAAACCAATGTTGCATAAGTAAAAAAAATGGTGAGCCAATTGTATTGTGATAATGTTTTATTCAGTCCTGTACTAGCATAAGCGTGTGTATTGAAAATATAATACATTGCACTTCCATCTTGCCAATAGGGATTGATAACTTTGTTGTAAAAACCAAAGTAATAAGCAATACATAATTGCAGCATCATTGAAAATGAAGCTAAGTTGCTGATAAGATTTGTAACAGGTGTTGAGCTGCTTTTTTTTACAGCAAAATATTGAAATGAATTGGCAAAGATGAGATAAAAAATCAAGAATCTTGCCAGTGCATCGCCACCATTTACTTCAGCATTATTTAATCGTTGTAGTAGAAATAACAAACAGAAAACAATAGCTGCCATTATGTTTTTGCCAATGCCAAATAAGAACAGCAATAATGATGTGATGTAGCAAATAATGACAAATAAGTAATGTTCTTTTAAAAAACCATCTCCAATGCCAGTTACTGCAAATACGCTGTGTGTATTGAATTGCAGCAATGTTGTATTGCTATAAAGTAAACTCCAAGTAGAGTATTTTAGTAATATTTCTTTTAATAAGAAACTGCATAGTATAATCCTTAACAAAGCCAGATAAAAGCGTTTGTAGTTTTCTTTTTGAAGGAATATGATAAGGCTGTTGAGCATTTATTAGTTGTTAAAATATTTCCAGTGGGTTTCAAATTCTAATACATCTCCAATCATTCTTTTTTCATTTTTAAATGGCTTGGTGTAATTTGTATATAGTAGTATTTTAAATTGTTTGCCACTTGTTGCAAAACCTTTTTGTTGCAATATTTCTTTGCCAAATACTTCTATGTTTTGTAGTAGTTCAACATTGTCTTTATCTGTTAATTGTTGACAGTATTTTAATGAGTCTTTTATACTAAAGGAAATAAGTTTTTGCTCTTGTAATTTACTACGCAGCTTTCTCATTTGCCTGTACATTATATGGTCCCAAACATTCTCTCTGGCATAATTCCATTTGCTGCGTTTGGCTTTCCATAATTCATCCAAAATATCTACGCTATCAGTTTTATTATTGCGTTTTATTACAAAAATCAGTTTATCGTTATAAATGGCTGGTTGAGAAAAAAAGCTCCAACTTTGGTGAAATGCCTGACTATATGCCCAAGAGAAATTTGGCGTTTTTTGTGTAACTTTTTTTTCGAAAAATAAATATGCAAATGCCACTATCCAAAAAACAAGGAATATTGCAATGGCAATATAACTTTTAATAGTTTGTTTAGTTTTAGTTGAGTGCATACAATTGCTATGCAACAAATGTAAAGTCTATTAATGGTTTTATACAATGATTTTAATCAGGAATAATGAGTGAACAGCAAAAAAGTTTATTGGTAATAGGTGGAGGTGCTGCTGGTTTTTTTTGTGCAATAAATGCTGCAAGATTGAACCCTGCACTTAAAGTTGTGATTGTTGAAAAAAGTAATAAGGTACTGAGTAAAGTAAAAGTGAGCGGAGGTGGAAGATGCAATGTAACACATAATTGTTTTGATATTGATGAGTTGAGTAAAAAATATCCAAGAGGCGAAAAATTTTTGCGTAAAGCATTTCACTGGTTTAATGTACAACACACTATTGATTGGTTTAAAGAAAGAGGAGTGGAGCTTAAAACAGAAAATGATGGGCGAATGTTTGCTACAACTAATACTTCTCAAACCATTATTGATTGTTTAATAAAGGAAGCTAATACTTATAATGTTGAATTGTTGATGAGTTGTGGTGTTAAGGCTATTGATGCCAATGAAAATGGATTTGAAGTTGCATTGGAATCGGGCAAAAAAATGATAGCAAATTATGTGTGCATTGCTTGTGGGGGATTTCCTAAACAAAGTCAATTTGATTGGTTGCTGCAACTAGGTCATAATATTGAAAACCCTGTACCATCTTTGTTTACATTTAATATTCCCAACAATAAAATTGTAGATTTAATGGGCGTGAGTGTTGAACAAGCTCAAATAAAAATAATTGGCACAAAGCTGCAAAGTGGCGGTGCTTTGTTAATTACACACTGGGGATTAAGTGGACCTGCAGTTTTAAAATTATCTGCATTTGCTGCGAGAGAACTGGCTAATAAAAACTACGATTTTGAAATAGCTGTAAACTGGTTGCCAAAGTTTAATGAACAATCTTTGCAGCAGGAATTTCAATTATTGCGACAAAGGTTTTCTACCCAAAAACTATATAGTAAAAATGTATTTGGATTGCCTAACAGACTATGGGAATATTTATTACAAATTTCCAGTATTAATAATGAGATGCGTTGGGCAGATTTGCCAAGCAAACAAGCCAATATGTTAATTAAAAACTTGAGTAATCAAAGTTTTAATGTAAAAGGAAAAACTACTTTTAAAGAAGAGTTTGTTACCTGTGGTGGTATAAAGCTGAATGAAGTTGATGTGAATACTATGCAAAGTAAGAAACAGCCCAATTTGTTTTTTGCAGGCGAAGTGCTAGATATTGATGGAATAACAGGCGGCTTTAATTTTCAAAACGCTTGGACGACTGGATGGATTGCTGCCAAAGCAATAGCTACAACATAAGATATAACTATAAACTTTCTAGATTTTTTACAACACCTACCGTTTTTGCTAAAATTTTAACATCAAGACCTAAAGAGTGATTGTTGATGTAATACAAATCGTATTCGAGCTTTTCTAAATTTTGATCTGGAGTTGCCATTGGTTTATGCACTTGTGCCCAGCCTGTAATACCAGGTTTTACCAAATGTCTGTATTTATAATAGTCGTGCTTTTTCGTAAATTCTTCTACAATTTCAATACGTTCTGGTCTGGGGCCAATAATGCTCATATCACCTTTAATCACATTAAATATTTGTGGCAGTTCGTCAATTTTGGTTTTGCGTAGTATTTGACCAACTTTAGTTATTCTACCATCATTAACCACAGTATGATTGACATAGCCATCTTTACTATGTACCATAGTTCTGATTTTATACATAGTAAATGGTTTGCCATTTAAACCAACACGTTTTTGACGGAAAATTGCAGGACCTTTTGAAGTAAACAGCATTGCTATACAACCTAGCACCATTAATGGAAGAGCGACAGGAAGAGCAATAATACTAATCGCCAAATCCATAATTCTTTTAACAATTATGTGCGAAGCAGGAATTTCTTTAATTATAACAGTATTACTATGTGGTTCAGCTACAGCTACAAGCATAATCTTTACAGTTTCTTTGTGGTACAAATTACAAAATAAATGGTTTTAACAGTACTAAACAAACGCCAAGTATTATTAAAAACCAAGTTGGGTAAAGATTGTTTCGATAGATAAATATTTGTATATTAACATCGCAAATATAAGGATGATGTTTTTTGAACCAATTATTTTTTATGAAAATTTTAAGATATGGTTATAAAGTGTGTAAAAACAACTCGCTAATCGTCTATTTTAGTGTTGATAACTCAGTAAAAATCCCAGCCCAAAAACACCTTCAAAACCCTATCTTCGCCACCCTGTAATTGGGTGATTCGTTTGTTAGTAAATTGGTTTATTAATAACTCCCCTTTTGCATTATAAAAAAAATAATTATTGTGCCTTTGTGGCAATAAAAAAGTATTATGACAGAAGAACAGAACATTAGTAACGACGCCCAAAATAAGAACTATGGTGCTGATAGTATTCAGGTTTTAGAAGGCTTGGAAGCAGTGCGTAAACGCCCTGCTATGTATATTGGCGATATTGGTGTTAAAGGCTTTCACCACTTGGTGTACGAAGTAGTAGATAATAGTATCGATGAAGCCCTAGCTGGTTATTGCAAAAATATTATCGTAAATATTCACCTTGATAACTCAATCAGCGTTAGCGACGATGGTCGTGGTATTCCAACAGCAATGCACACTAAGGAAAAACGTAGTGCTTTGGAAGTTGTAATGACTGTGTTACACGCTGGTGGTAAGTTTGATAAAAATACTTACAAGGTATCTGGTGGTTTGCATGGTGTGGGTGTAAGTTGTGTAAACGCATTGAGTTCTAAATTGCACGTTAAAGTTGAGCGTGAAGGAAAAATATTTGAACAAGAATATAGCACAGGTATTCCTAAATATGCTGTACGTGAAGCTGGTTTAAGTGATAGAACAGGTACTACTGTTCACTTTTGGCCAGATCTTTCTATCTTTCAAGTATCTGTTTACAACAAGGATATTTTAGAAGGGAGGTTGCGTGAATTAGGTTTCTTAAACCGCAGGGTAAATATTACTTTAAATGATTTAAGAGAGATTGGTGAAGATGGAAACCATTATACCAAAAACTTTTATAGCGAAGGTGGTATTGTTGAGTTTGTTGAAATGTTGGACAAAGCAAGTAATCGTCGTCCATTAATTTCAAATACATTGTACTTTGAAGGTCACGATGAAACAAGCAATGTTGCTGTTGAAGTAGCAATGACTTATAACGATGATTTTAAAGAACATATCTTCTCTTACGTAAATAACATTAACACTATTGAAGGTGGTACACACGTTACAGGTTTTAGACAAGCACTAACTCGTGTATTCAAATCTTATGGCGATAAAGAGGGTTTGTTTGAAAAAGCAAAAGTAGAAATTGAAGGAGATGATTTTAGAGAAGGATTAAGTGCTATCATTTCAGTTAAAGTGCCTGAACCACAATTTGAAGGACAAACAAAAACTAAATTGGGCAATAGCG
>JAPLER010000156.1 GCA_026391115.1 Bacteroidota bacterium
GGTAAAAGTAATTGTCCAAGCACCACTTGGGTTAGCACTTGTGTTACTACGCACAACGTATAAATTAATTAACCTGTCTTTGCTATCAGCATCGATATAGTTATCAAAGTATGCTGTAGCAGCACCACTTAACACATTAGGGCTAATGCTTTGTCCTGCATTGGCAGTAATAGTGCTACCATTTGGCAAAGTAATAGTGGCATTAACACTGCTTGTATCATTTACATATAAAGAAATCTGAAATACATCAGTTGCAGATGAACCGCTTGCAGTTGGCACATTAATGACTACGCTTCCTGTTCCATTTGCAGCAATAGATAATTGTGTGTGTATGGCTTTGCCATTATCGTTTCCTGCACTTATACAAGCCACTCTACCTGGTGCACTATTGCAAAAATCATCCACTGCAATTTCATCAGGATTAGAACCATCATGTGCACCAAACTGCCCACCAATACTCATATTTACTACAATTGGTTTTCCAAAAGCATTAGCAACATTTTGAAAATAAGTCATTGCATTTATTTCATTATAGTCACTAAAGCTACCATTGCCACCTTTTACAATCACAATATCAGCATTAGGTGCAACACCTGCAAATTTTCTTGTACTTAATGCAGCTCCATTACCAGCAGCTGTACCAGCTACGTGTGTTCCATGTCCATTCAAATCTTTTTCTCTTACATAACCAGCAGGAGAACCATCTAACTCGTTATTAATTTGTGCTTGTGTATATTCCACTCCATAATTAAACCCACTAGGAGAAACTTCGCCTATGATAGGCGTTATCGTTTGATCCCACAATTTCAATATTCTACTTTTAGTAGTATCTGCAGGATTTCTAAAATCTAAATGATCCCAGTCTATTCCAGTATCAAACACACCAACAATAACACCATCTCCTTTGTACATAGTATTGTTCAATTTACCAGCTTGCAGTAAAGAAGCACCTGTACTACCAACAGCTATGTCATTATTTGGCATAACTATTTTTGGTACATCAATGTAATTCACTGCAGATATATCTACCAATTCATTCAATTGTTGTGGTGTTACCCAAGCTGTTACAAACTTTGGCAAAACAGATTGCACGTTAATACTTTTCTCCTTTAACACTGTAGCATTACTTGTGTAGATAATGCAGATGTAACCATCTTCAAGCAAACCAGTTTTTTTATTGATAGCTTTGGCAAATGTTTGTTTATACAATGTTGGGTAAGTAGCTTCAGTTTCTACATTTAAAGGATGAGAAATGATATAACGAAAAGCTGGAGAAAGTTTATTGCTTTGTTGAGCATTAATAAATGATGAAGCAATTAAACATAGGATGAGCAAAAATTTTTTCATAACAGCAGGTAATTAGTGTAATAGATTTGCAAATTAGGGAGAAAACATTAAAAACAACTTAAAGCAGATAGATTTTTTTTATGTTCATTTTATAAAAAATGTTTGAGTTGATTGGTTATAACCAAATACAAGCAAATTTGCAAGATGTGGCAACCATACATAAAAGGTTTTAAAGCATATCTACAATTAGAAAAATCATTGAGTAATCATAGTGTTGAGGCCTATTTGCGTGACATAGATAAGTTGTTACAATACCTACTGGCAAATGATTTGAAGAAAAACCCTGGCGAAATTGACTTAAAAGATTTGCAACAATTTATAAAGTTTATTGCAGAGCTAGGAATGAGTGCTACTTCGCAAGCAAGAATCATAAGTGGCATCAAAGGCTTTTATAAATACTGCTTAACTGAACAAATCTGCAATAGCAATCCTGCTGAATTATTGGAAGCCCCAAAAACAAAACGAGCCTTACCAGATGTATTGAGTTTTGAAGAAATAGAAAATGTAATTGCACAACTAGATTTAAGTAAAGATGATGGCACACGCAATAAAGCAATATTGGAAACAATGTATAGTTGTGGCTTGCGTGTAAGCGAAGTTGTGAATTTAAAATTAAGTTGCTTGTATTTAGATGTTGGTTTTATAAGGGTGATTGGTAAAGGCGATAAAGAAAGGCTTGTACCTATTGGCAGAGATGCTGTTAAATACATTAAGATTTATGTTGAAACTGTTAGAGTACACACCAAGATTGTTAAAGACTTTGAAGACATTGTATTCCTGAACAAATTTGGTAAAAGTCTTAGTCGAATTATGATATTCTACATTATAAAAGATTGTGCTTTAAAAGCAGGCTTAACCAAAATAATTTCGCCACATACTTTTCGTCATTCATTTGCAACACACTTGGTAGAGGGTGGTGCAGACCTACGTGCTGTGCAGGAAATGTTGGGCCACGAAAGTATTACCACCACTGAAATATATACACATTTAGACAGAGATTTCTTACGTTCAACACTACATCAGTTTCATCCTGCATTTAAAAAATAAACTATTTTTTTACATCTACAAAAATATCAGCGTATAGCTTGGTGAATTTGTATGTCATTAATGTATGAAGCAACAGCAAGGCTGCATATATTCCCATAAAATAAATTGTACAAGTTAAAACTTTGCTCATTAAATCTGGTGTAAGTATTGCTTGACTAAAATTTTTATTCTCCTCAAAAAACTTTGAAACCATTAAATCTATTGATGCTTTATTAGAAACAATTGTAATAAAATTTGTTAAATTCATTATACTAAACAAGATTGTAAAAACACTTGTCATTCTTAAGTTTCGTTTTAATTTTAATGTACATTTTTTGCCATTAATAATTCCTTTTTGCAAAAAAATAAATGAAAAAATAGCATATAGAACTGTTCCTACAAACAGCAGCATTCCCAACAACATTACAGGATTTAAGATTGATGCCAATACGCCAAATATGGTAACCAAAGCTAGAAATGCATTTGGCAAAGCCAATAAATAAGTTAAGCCTTTGTATAGTTTTAATTCTGTCATTGAATAAAAAGTAATTTAATTGTAGATATTTGCAAACATAATAGTTACAAGCATTTCAAAACATTCAATGCAAAATAGATTTACGACTTATTTTAATGTTGCACAAAAAAACATTACGTTATATAAAGGAGATATTCCTCTATCAGCCTATTTAAAAAACTATTTTGCTTCAAATAAAAAGCACGGCTCAACCGATAGAAAACAAATTACACATTGGTGTTATTGCTATTACAGATTGGGAAAAGCTTTAATTAATATTTCTATTGATGAAAGAATGAAAGTTGCTTTCTTTTTATGCAACCAACACGCTAAAAATTACGAACATTTATTTAAAGAAAATTGGATTGCAAATTGGAGTGAGAACATTGATGACAGAATTCAATTTATCAAAACAATATATACTGATTTTGATGTTGTAAACATTTTTGAAACACATCATCATATTGCATTTGACATAGATAAGACAGCTTTTATAAAAGCACATTTACAACAACCCAATTTGTTTTTAAGAATAAGACCAACCCATAATCAAACAGTAAAAAATAAACTAAATAACCAATCCATTTTATTTAAACAACAAAGTGAAGATTGTTTGTCGCTTGCTAACACAACAAAAGTTGAAAGTGTGGTTGATATTAACAGAGAAGTTATAGTACAGGATTATTCATCTCAACAAGTTGGCGAATTAATGCAGATTGTAAAAGACAATTTGATACAGCCAATTGCTTTATGGGACTGCTGTGCAGCAAGTGGCGGTAAAACTATTTTGGCAAAAGATATTATACAAAGTCTAAGTATTACTGTAAGCGATGTTAGGGCTAGTATAATATCAAACCTTCGTAAACGCTTTGAAGAAGCAGGAGTAAGAGCTTATCAATCATTTATAATTGATGCTACAAAACCTATAACCACATTCAATAAAAAGTTTAACTTTATTATATGCGATGTACCTTGTACTGGCAGTGGCACATGGGCAAGAACACCAGAAGAATTGTATTTTTTTAAGGAAGAGAATATTGCTGTGTTTCAAGAATTGCAAAAACAAATTGCACTAAATACCATACAACATTTAATTGTTGGAGGTTACTTTTTATACATAACCTGTAGTGTATTTTCAGCTGAAAATGACGATGTATTAGAAAAAATAATGCAGCAAAATAATGTAGAGCTTGTTGAAAAAAAATATTTCAAAGGTTATACAACCCAAGCTGACACAATGTTTGCTGCATTGCTTAAAAAAGTTTCTTAATCAATCAATACATTGCCAGTCATTTCTTTTGGAATATCAAGACTCATTATTTTTAAAACTGTAGGTGCTATATCGCCCAACTTTCCATCTTTCAATTTGCCTTTATAATCGTTGCTTATTAAAAATAAAGGAACAAGGTTTAAAGAATGTTGTGTGTTAGGGCTTCCATCATTGTTTATCATATAATCTGCATTACCATGGTCTGCTGTTAGTAAAATTGTATAGTCTTGTTTTAGGGCAGCTTCAACAACTTTTTGCACACAATTATCAACAGTCTCAACAGCTTTTATAACAGCACTAAAAACGCCTGTATGCCCTACCATATCTGCATTTGCAAAATTCAAACAAATAAAATCGGCATAACCTTTTTCAATTTCAGGCACTAATTTATCAGCTAGTCCATTAGCACTCATTTCTGGCTGCAAATCATAAGTTGCTACTTTAGGCGATGGCACAATCATTCTTGTTTAGCCTGCAAATTCATTTTCTCTTCCACCGCTAAAAAAGAAAGTTACGTGAGGATATTTTTCAGTTTCAGCCATTCTAATTTGCTGCTTATTATTTGCAGCTAAAACCTCCCCCAATGTATTGTTTAAATTATCGTTTTCAAACATCACATTTACATTATTGAAAGTTGCATCATACTCAGTCATTGTAGTAAAATGCAAGTTCATCTTGTGCATTCCAAAATCTGCAAAGTCTTGCTGTGAAAGCACTTCAGTTATTTCTCTACAACGATCTGTTCTAAAATTAAAACAAATTACTGCGTCATCATTTTGTATTGTTGAATTTTTACTTTTACATTTTGAATTAATAATTGGTTTTATAAATTCATCTGTAACACCAGCTGCATAAGAGTTTTCAATACTTGTAATTATATCATCATTTGCCTCTCCTACCCCATTTATCATTGCATCATAAGCTAGCTTTACACGCTCCCAACGTTTATCTCTATCCATTGCATAATATCTACCAGTAATAGTTGCAATACTTCCTACAGCATTATCTAGATGTAGTTGCAAATCTTTTATAAAATCCAAACCACTTTTGGGGTCACAATCTCTACCATCGGTAAATGCGTGAATAAATACATTTTGCAAATCATTTGCTTTACATACATCAATTATTGCTTTTAAATGATTGATGTGCGAGTGAACGCCACCATTGCTTACCAAACCCAATAAATGCAGGGGTTTGCTATTTTCTTTTGCGTATTTTATTGCAATCAATAGTTGTTCGTTTTGTGCAAACTCTCCAGTTCTGATGGCTACATTAATACGCTGCAATTCTTGATAAACAACACGACCTGCACCTAAATTTAGATGCCCTACTTCACTGTTACCCATTTGTCCATCTGGCAAGCCAACAGCTTCTCCACAAGTAACTAAAGTGCTATTGGGGTATTTGCTGTATAAAGACTTGACAAAGGGAACATTTGCATTTTGAATGGCATCGGCAGTTTTTGATTGGCCTAATCCCCATCCATCCATAATAATTAAAATAACTTTCTTGCTCATAGTGTAAAATTAGGATGTGTATTGAAATAATCATTTTTTATTCAATTACAAATTTTTAAACTGGTGCATAAATGAAAGTTGAAAATTTTTAAATTTATGTGTTAAAGCTTGCAGCTAATAATTGGCTTATTTGCTTCTGTAATTTAATAATACACAACAACTGGAAGAACAACTATCATAAACAAACTTGATATTAATCATATTTTAATAACTGCATTGGTTGCAATTTGCACTCAGATTTAAGAACAAATAATTTATTAACCGCACTAAAATTAACATTATGAAAAAGTTATTGGAAGCTTTAAGTATTAAACATTTTTTATCTTTTCTTCTTATGCAAGTAATTGCAATTACTGCATTCAATCAACAAATAAAGTATCATACAAAAGACGATCTAAACTTATTGGTTAGTGGAACTTCTACCCTGCATAATTGGGATATGAAGGGAGCTAAAGGAGAAGTGAATGCCATATTCACATTTAATCCAACTGGTCAAATAAGTGCAATCAATGCTTTATCATTTACTAGTGCTGCCAACGGTATAAAAAGTGAACATAAAGCGATGGATAAA
>JAPLER010000389.1 GCA_026391115.1 Bacteroidota bacterium
AAATGGATTAACCTATACCACAAATGAAGCAGCTATTGCTAATACTCAAGTGCAGCAGTTATTTCAAGGCATTATAGATAATTACAATACATTGTTTAACCACGTAGAACAAATTAAAAAATTTGAATTACTGCCTAAAGAATGGAGTTTAGAAACTGGAGAAATGACACCAAAAATGAGTTTGAAACGTAAGGTGATTTTGGAAAAGTTCAGTAAAGAAATAGATAAAATATATTGTTAATTTACTATTTACTTTCAAATTTTGAAGGCTCTATAATCATATATTTTTTTACATCATTAATTTTCATTTCGTCTAGCACATCTATAATGTTTTTGTAATTGCTTTGATTGGTTGGTTTAATTAATATTAGCAAATCGTTTTTGCTGCCAAATTTTTGTTGAACAATTTGTTGTTTTTGGGTAATAACATTTCTAATGTTGTTTATGCCATTAAATGTGCAATTGTTAATATGCATTGAATCTAATCCATTATAATATGCTATTTGGTTATTGTTTTTTAAAATAATATGTAATGTTTTACTTGCACTAGCAATACTTCCTTTGCCATCAAAAGGCATATTTATTGGCATTACTTTTTGTGTTGTCATACTTGTAGTAACTATAAAAAAAGTAATTAATAAAAATCCTAAATCAACCATAGGTGTCAAGTCAACTTTAGGGCTAGCTTTTTTGTTTTTTCTTGAAATAATTTCTGCCATAATATGATGTTTTTTCTAATAGACACTTTTTGAATAGTTTTCCATAAATTCATTTTCTTATTTTTGTTCAATGCTAAAACAACTATTCATTAACAAAAATTACTTACTTAAAGTTACTTGTTTGTTTTGGCTTATTGGTAAAGTTTTAAGTTATAAACTTTGGCTTGCCGATAGATTTTTTCCAATTATTCCACCATTTGATTTTTTATTACAAGTTCCCAGTTTTATTCACACTATATTATTCACAGGTTCTTTGCTATTGTTGTTTTTCAGTATTTTTTTTGCAAATAAAAAAATATTAATTGCTTTATTATTTATTGAAATATTGAGCTGTTTTTTGGACCAAAATAGATGGCAGCCTTGGCAATATCAATATGTAATTACGCTTTTTATTTTTATAATAAATTTTAGCGATACAATAAAAATAAACAACTGGATATTGCTTATTTGTGCAGCAACATATTTTTATAGTGGTCTGCAAAAATTTAATCCAGGCTTTTTAGCTATTGTGTGGCAAGATACATTTTTGCATAGGTTCTTTAAATTGCCAATGCATATTGTTAATCACAAATTGGTTGCTAATATTGGGTACGTATTACCAATGTTAGAAGTAGTTTCAGGAATTAGTTTTTTTATAAAACGGTTTCAAAAAATTGCAATAATCTTCTTAATTGCAATGCATTTATTAATATTAGCAATTATTGGCCCTTGGAGTTTAGTATTTAATATTATTGTTTGGCCTTGGAATGTATTAATGATATTTTATCTAGTACATTTTGTTGTCACAAAATCTTATCAAACATTTACAATCAAAAGTGTATTAACTAGAAGAAATATAACATTAGCAATAGTTTGGTGTTGTTTTCCATTGCTTAATTTTATTGGATATTGGGATAATTTTATGAGCTGTAGTTTATATAGTGGACGCATACCTAATATGGAAATTTGTGTTGAAGAAAATTTGCCAAAAGAAATACAACCATTTTTTCAACTACGTAATAAGCCCAAAATTTGTACTAGTAATAATGGCGTTAATATTCAAGTTTGGGGAATGAACGAAATACTTGTACCACCTTTGCCCCAAGTAAGAGTATATAAAAAAGTTAAAGAAGCTTTTCAAAAAAAATATCCTACTATGAAAGCAAGATATTTTGTTTATTGGTTGCCCAAAAGTCAAGAAAATTATATGGAACTGAAATAAATATGTCTATAAATTAATTGTGTTTATCTAAACCTCAATACCAAACTTTAAACTCCTTAATTTTGATTTATGAATGTACCAACAATACAAGATTTAGCAGCACAGGGCAAAACTCCAGAAATATTATTTTGGGTAGGTTGTGCAGGCAGTTTTGATGCTAGGGCTCAAAAAATTACAAAAGCATTTGCAGAAATATTAAATAAAGTCGGAATTGATTATGCTATTCTTGGCAAAGAAGAAGCTTGTACTGGCGACCCTGCAAGGCGTGCTGGCAATGAATTTTTGTTTCAAATGATGGCATATCAAAACATACAAATTTTAAATGGTTATGGTATTAAAAAAATTGTAACTACTTGTCCTCATTGTTTTAATACTTTAAAAAATGAATACCCTGAATTGGGTGGTAATTATGAAGTCATTCATCACACAACACTACTGCAACAGTTAATTAACGAAGGTAAAATTGTGTTGAAAGAAGGCGGCGAGTTTAAAGGCAAAAAAATTAGCTTTCATGACAGTTGTTATTTGGGCAGAGCCAATAATATTTATGAAGCACCGAGAGAAATATTGCAAGCACTTGATGCAGACTTGGTAGAAATGAAACGCTGCCGTAGCAATGGTTTGTGCTGTGGTGCTGGTGGTGCACAAATGTTTAAAGAAGATGAGTCAGGAACAACAAGGATTAATTATGAACGCACAGATGAAGCACTTGAAACAGGTGCAAAAATTATAGCGAGTGCCTGTCCTTTTTGTAATACAATGATGACTGATGGAATAAAAAACAAAGAGAAAGAAGATGACGTAAA
>JAPLER010000026.1:0-10276 GCA_026391115.1 Bacteroidota bacterium
TATGTAATGGCTTATGATATGTTTCCTTTGACAACTTTACAAGAAAAAAAATCTTTTTTAAACGAAGCTATTACTAATGATTATGTCTTATTTTTTGAACACGATAAAGACAACGAATGTTGCACTTTGCAACAAACAGAAAAAGGAATAAGAGTTAAAGAATTGTTTAAGTTAAGTGAGTTGTAACTTATAAATCATTCCAAATTTTCCAATTTTCTTCTGCCTGAATACACAACATTTCGTAGCCATTTTTTACTGTTGCATTTTCCAACAATCCATTTGCCATAAAGGTTGTAACAATTGGATTATAAACTAAATCAAATAAATAATGTTGCTTTGTTAAATATTTATAAGGAATGTTTGGACAATCATCAACATTAGGAAAAGTGCCGAGCGGAGTGGTGTTAATTATTATTGGGTGTTCATCAATTATTTGCTTTGTTACATCTGCGTAACAAATTGAATTATGGTGTGCAACCCTTGTTACAATTGTATAGTAAATATGTAAATGTCTTAGCACATACTTAACAGCTTGTGCAGCACCCCCATCGCCCAGAATTAGAGCATGCTTATGATGTGATTTTAGTAGTGGTGTAAACGATTTTTCAAAACCTAAAACATCAGTATTATAGCCAATTAATTTTTTATTTTTTATAAGTACACAATTGCAGCTATTTATATTTCCAACTACTCTATCAAACTCATCTAAATATTTTATTATTTTTTGTTTAAAAGGAATAGTAACTGCAAAACCCAAAAGATGTTCATTGTTGGAAATAATGGGCAATAAATCTTCAATTTTCTCTAATTCATAATTGTTAAATAAAAGATTTTCCAATCCCTTTTCCTTAATTTTTTTTTCAAAATAATCTTTAGAAAAAGAATGAGTAAGTGGATTACCAATTAAGCCATATTGTTGTTTTAGGTCTATGGTCTAAAGTTAAAAGTTAGAAAAAATCGTTCTCCTAAACATATATAAATTCCCCTTTAGGTTAGGGTTTTATTTATCCAAATACAAATAAAATGTATCGCCTCTTAAGCCAATTCTCATTGCTTCAAGTGCTATCACTTCATTTGGTGCAATGTTTCCAAGATTTACATTACAACCAATCAATTCTAAAAAGTAAAGTTGTTGTGCTTTTTGTGGAGCTTCCCAAATAATTTTTTCTTCGGGTATTTGTGTTAAAATTTCTTGCACCAAGCCTTCTCTTACTTCTCCACTTCCTCTGTAAATACCCACGTTTCCTGCTTCTCTAGCTTCTGCAATTACATACGATGCTCCTGCTTCCAATTCTGCTCTCATCAATTCAATCCATTTATAAGGAGGCATTATATGTGCAGCATCTTTACTACCTACTTCGCTCAATACTGTAGCGTGTTTTGTCATTTTTTCAATATAACCACATTTTTCTGCATGTGGTATAGTTATGCTACCATCACTTACTTCAACATATTCTACGCCATAGTCTTTAATCATAGCAACATAATCATCCATTTGATTACGTATTAAAAAAGCTTCAAATAAAGTGCCTCCAAAATATACAGGCATTCCTGCATTTTTATATACTTCAATTTTTTCTCTAAGATTGGGTGTTACAAACGCAGTTCCAAAACCAAACTTTACAATATCAACGTGTGGAGAAGCTACTGCTAAAAAATTCTTAGCTTCATTTATACTTAAGCCTTTATCCATCACCATTGTTAGACCTTTATAACGTGGCTTTGTAAGTCTATCAGGAATTTGTGTCAGGTTAAAATTCATTATTTTACTATTTTGTTGTGCAAATTTATGAGTTGGAGTTATAGAATAAATATGATAAAAATCAATTTTCTTTTTGATAATTCTACGATCTACAATATTAATCCACTTCTACCAATATTTTATTTTGAATAATATGATATAATTTAATACTCAATGCCTGAAAAAGCATTTTACCATTGGCATTTCGTTCTATGTAATAAGTTGCTTTATCCAACTCTTCTACTATAGTTTCTTGCTGACTCACACTGGCTATTTTATTTAATCGCAAAGCAAAATCCTTCTCACTATCTGGCAGCATTACATTTTCTACACCAATAACTTTTATTTTAATACTTTGCTCAAGCAAATGATTAAAATAACGTAAGAATTGTTTTTGTTTTTCCCTGCCTAGTTTACTCATTTCATCAATCCACTTCAACTGTTCTGGCAACATTCTTTTTACAATGCAGTTCAACCAGTTTTTAAGTAATCCTTGCCAGTCTTCTTCATTGTGTTGCAATAGTTGCTGTGCTTCTCTGTAATTACCTTCGCTTATGCTTGCAATTTGTCTGGCTGTGTGTGCTTCAACATTACATCTCTCTATCAACGCTTGTTCAACATCTTCTACCAATAGCTGTGGCACTTTTACCAACTGACAACGACTAAGGATAGTAGGCAAAATATTTTCCTCACTTTCGGCAACAAGTATAAACAAGGTATTGGGTGGTGGCTCCTCAATTAGTTTAAGTAGTTTATTACCTTCTTTTCCCAAGTATTCTGGCATCCATAGCACAAGCACTTTATAGTCACTCTCATAACTTTTAAGGCTTAGTTTTTTAATAATATCATTACATTCTTCGGCAGTAATATTGCCTTGCTTGTTTTCTGCACCTAGTGCTTGTAGCCAATCATACACATTGCCATAAGGATAAATTTTTACAAACTCTCTAAACTCCTTTATATAATCGGCACTCACAGGTTTTTCTCCTGCTTTTTTTGTAATTACCGGAAAGCTAAAATGTAAATCGGGATGTATTAACTGCTCTGCACGTTGCTGTGCTGCATTTTGTTCGTCATCATTATGGGTAGGCATTGCACTCATTCCTCCAAATAAATCTTCAACCACAGGTGCAGCTTTGGGTTGACACACCACATACTTGCCAAACTCTATAGCCAATGGCAAAGCACCACTACCCTCTTTACCCAAAAATAGTAAGGCGTGGCTAAGCCTGTTGTGCTTAACCATATCTTGCAAGTGTTGTTTTACAGCTTGCTGCCCTATTACATTATTCCAATTCATTTACCTTATTGCTTAAAAAAATTATTGTTGCCTTTGGCAAATATGAATGAAATAGTTTATTTGGCTACCAATAATACATCTATTAATCGTGCCTCAATGCTACAATGGGGTCTAGCTTGGCAGCTTTACGTGCTGGGTACACACCTGCTAACAAGCCAACTACAGTACAAGCAATAATACCTATTATAACCCAAAACCAAGGTACTACAAAGCCTGTTTTTAAAAGTATAGATACTACATTGCCTAGCAAAATGCCTAGCAAAATGCCCACAAAAGCACCCATTAAACTTATAATGATACTTTCAAATAAAAACTGGTTTCTAATGCTTGTTCTGGTAGCACCTAGTGCTTTTATTAAGCCTACTTCTCTGGTGCGTTCACTTACAGCAACAAGCATAATATTCATTAATGCTATTGCACTACCCAATAAAGTAATTACGCCAATAGCAGCAGCTACCAAAGCAATACCACTAATAAAACCAATAAACATTTCGGCAAACTTGTCGCTCTTTTCAATAGCAAAATTTTCGGCTTCAATAGGCTCTAGTTTTCTTATGGCTCTAAATGTGCTGGTAGCTTCTTGTGTAGCAGCATCAATATTTACAACGTTACTAACCATAACACCTATTAAAAAAGATTTAGCTGCATTGGGGTTTTTACGTGCATTATTATAAGATGTAAATACAATGTCATCTGCTCTGTCAATAGCAGCACCTTTGCTTTTTAAAACACCTACAACCCTGTATGGTGTTGCATTTACTTTTATAATTCTATCTACAGCATTTTCATTGTGTGTACCAAATAATTTTGTGGCTACATCGCTACCTATTAAACACACGTTTCTACCACTTTCTATATCCAAATTATTTAAATTTCTACCATAATTAATTTGAAAACCATTTACCTCCAAATAATTTTCATCGCCACCCCAAACATTACAAATAGGATTTGTTTTCTTATTCTCAAAATGGCAATCTGCATTTCTATCTGCCCTTAAATACAAACTCACTTTTGCAGGATAATTATAATTGCTCTTAAAAAATTCTGCTTCTGTTTTAGTAATAAATTTATTAAGGTTAGATACTTTTTGCTGCATTCCTCGTTTGGTAACACCTGAGTTATTATTGTTTCTATGTCCAATTTTAAAATTACTTTCCTTGTATCGTATGCTAAAAGCATTAGCCCCCATAGAAGAGAAACTTTCTGTAATACTTTGATTCATTGCTGCAATAGCAGTAAAAATGCCTATTAATGCCATTATACCAAACGCAATAATGGCAACAGTAATGCCTGTTCTTAGCTTATTGCTTTTTACAGTATTAAATGCCAGCAAAAAAGAATCTATTAGTTTCATTTTACGAGAGATGAATTCAAAAGTAAACGTTTTACGTGGTGATGATTTGCCTTTTATATAATATATTATAAATAAGTTAAAAAACTAAAACAAAACTCTTAACCAGTTTTTAAACAATGGTATAGTATTGGTTATTATGTTTGCCAAACAAATGTTTTCAATGAAAAAAATATTATTCACTTTTTTAGTATTAGTAGCTATTAAGTCTATAGCACAATCTCCTAAACCAAAACCAGGTTTATAACTTAGAAAACTTTTATGATACATTAGATGACCCCAATACAAGCGATGAAGAATTTACACCTCAAGGCGAAAGAAATTATAATGGAACAATTTACTGGAATAAAGTAGAAAAATTAGCATCTGTATTAGCCAAATTAGGTACAGATGATACAAAATACATTTGTCCACAAGGAGCTGCTTTTATAGGTGTTGCAGAGGTGGAGAATGACAATGTGTTGACAGATTTAGTAAATCACCCATTGTTAAAAGATAGAAATTATCAAATTGTACATTATGATTGTAAAGACAAACGTGGTGTTGATGTGGGTTTTTTATATAACCCTAAATATTTTAAAGTAATTGACAGCAAATCTTTATTCGTAAACTTGCCACAAGGTAGTAAAGATGCCTATTATACTCGTGATGTATTATGGGTAAAGGGTATGTTTGATGGTGAGGTGGTCCATATTTATGTAAACCACTGGCCTAGCCGTTTAGGTGGTGAAGAAAGAAGTGCACCAGGTCGTGCTGCTGCTGCATTAGTAAGCAAAAAACATAGTGATAGCATTATGAAAGCAGAAGGTGAAGAACAAAAAGTAATTATTATGGGCGACTTAAATGACGACCCAGTAAGTGCCAGTTTGACCAAAGTTTTAAAATGTAAAGATGATGTTGCAGATGTTAAAAGTGGAGAATTATTTAATCCTTGGGTTACTATGTACAAAAGTGGTATTGGCACATTGGCTTATCAAGATGCCTGGGGTTTATTTGATCAAATTGTAATTGGACATAAGTGGTTAGATAAAAAACAAGATGGTTTTTTCTTTCAAAGACAATTTATTTTTAATAGAGAATTTATGACTGAAAATGTTGGTCGCTACAAGGGTTATCCAATGCGTACTTGGGATGGTTTGAGTTATAGAGGTGGTTATAGTGATCACTTTCCAACGTATTTAGTATTGCTAAAGAAAATGAATTAACCTTATTTAAAGTTTATGTTATTAGCATTAAAATTATTAACTGCTAATTACTAATTGCTAATTCAAATGAAACCTTGTTATATAATAGATGCAGTGCGTACACCAATTGGTCGTTATGGTGGTAAATTAAGTACTGTTCGCCCAGATGATTTACTGGCTATAGTAATTAAAGCACTTATTAGCCGAAATCCTAATATTGACATTAACAAAATTGAAGATGTGATTGCTGGTGCTGCAAACCAAGCTGGAGAAGATAATAGAAATGTAGCACGAATGGCAGCATTACTTGCAGGTTTGCCTACAACTGTTGGTGGCAATACTGTTAATCGCTTATGTGCAAGCGGTTTGCAAAGTATAATGGATGCGGCACGTGCTATTATGTGTAGCGAAGGAATGTTTTATATTGCAGGTGGCACAGAAAGTATGACACGTGCACCATTTGTGACAGGAAAACCAACAGAAGCTTTTAGCAGAAAAGTTGAAACTTATGATACAACATTGGGATGGCGTTTTATCAATAAAAAATTAAGTGATTTGTATCATCCATTTTCAATGGGCGAAACTGCTGAAAACGTTGCTAAACAATGGAATATTAGCAGAGAAGCTCAAGATATTTTTGCATTAAATAGTCAAGAAAAATACAGCAAAGCAAAGTCTGAAAATAAGTTTACTAATGAAATAGTTGCTGTAGAAGTTGCAGAAAATAAATCAACATTTTTATTTACTGAAGATGAACATCCCCGATTAACAACACTTGAAAAATTAGCCACTTTAAAACCTGCATTTACAAAAGATGGTACTGTGACTGCCGGCAATAGCAGTGGCATTAATGATGGTGCATCTGCATTACTTTTAGCAAGCGAAGAAGCTGTGAAACTATTTAACCTAAAACCAATAGCAATGGTTAAAAGTGTTGCCATTGCAGGCGTTGATCCAAGTATAATGGGTGTAGGCCCTATACCTGCAACTCAAAAAGCGTTGCAACGTGCAGGTTTATCAATTAGTGATTTGGAGTTAATAGAATTAAATGAAGCATTTGCATCTCAATCTCTTGCTTGTATAAAAGACTTGGGTTTAGATGAAAGTAAAATAAATGTTAATGGCGGTAGTATTGCATTAGGTCATCCTCTTGGTGCAAGTGGTTCAAGAATTTCAACTACGCTTTTACACGAAATGCAAAAAAGAAAATCCAAATATGGTTTGGCTACAATGTGTATAGGTGTAGGACAAGGTGCTGCTATAATATACGAGTCAATATAGTCATAAAGTCAGTAGTCATTTTAAACACTTCGCTTCTTTGTTCCTTTGGGTGAAATAAAATAAAAAAAATGAATTTAGATTTAAAAAATAAAACGGCAATAGTTTGTGGAAGTACACAAGGCATTGGCTTTGCTGCTGCACAAGAGTTGGCTTTACTTGGTGCAAATTGTGTTTTAGTTGCAAGAACAGAAACAGCTCTACAAGAAGCTATTAAACAATTAGACACTACCCAAAATCAGCAACATCAATACTTAGTTGCCAATTTTGATGAACCAGAAACAGTAAAAACTGCTATTGAAAAATTTGTAGCACATAATAATGTTCATATTCTTGTAAATAACAGTGGTGGTCCAAATTCTGGACCAATAACTACTGCCACTGAAGATGAATTTTTAAACACATTCAATCGTCATCTTATTTGCAATCACATACTTGCTAAAGCTTGTATTCCATCTATGAAAGCAGCCGGTTACGGAAGAATTATAAATATTATTTCTACATCAGTAAAAGTACCTTTACCAAATCTTGGCGTTTCAAACACCATTCGTGGTGCAGTAGCAAGTTGGAGTAAAACTATGGCAAATGAATTGGGACAATTTAATATTACTGTAAATAGTGTTTTGCCTGGTGCTACAGCCACTCAACGTTTAAGTAATATTATTAATGCTAATTCAACTAAGAAAAATAAGTCAGTTGATGAAATTGAAGAAGAAATGCTGAAAGAAATTCCTATGAAACGCTTTGCAGAACCAAGTGAATTGGCAAATGTGATAGCCTTTTTGGCATCACCAGCTGCTAGCTATATCAACGGTGTTAGCATTCCTGTTGATGGTGGCAGAACTGGTGCTTTATAATTCAATTATTTATACTTTTTCAAATTATTGAAAAATAATTAACACATAGAAATGTGCTTTTATCCTATGTTTGCACGACCTCTATAATTTTTTTATCAAAGGTCACTTTGGTGTGTGATTAATCTAATTTTTCTTCATTAATCACCAATTTATCACTTATTATTTTAAATTAATTAACCATAAAAATGGCAAAGCAAATTTTTGTTACAGGGGGCGTTACAAGTAGTTTAGGAAAAGGTATTATAGCAGCAAGTCTTGCAAAATTATTGCAGGCACGTGGGCTGAAAGTTACTATTCAAAAATTTGATCCATATATTAATGTTGACCCAGGCACTTTAAACCCTTATGAACATGGCGAATGTTTTGTAACAGAAGATGGTGCAGAAACTGATTTGGATTTAGGTCACTATGAAAGGTTTTTAAATATCCATACTTCTCAATTAAATAATGTTACTACAGGTCGTATTTATCAAACTGTAATTAATAAAGAACGTGCCGGAGATTTTTTAGGAAAAACAGTACAAGTTGTGCCACATATTACCGATGAAATAAAGCACAGAATGTTATTGTTGGGTAAAACAAATCAATTTGATATTGTTATTACAGAAATTGGTGGAACCGTTGGTGATATTGAGTCTTTACCATTTATAGAAGCAGTTCGTCAATTGCAATGGGAGCTGCCAGACGAGGATGTTTTAGTCATTCATTTAACTTTAATTCCATACTTAAAAGCAGCCAAAGAACTTAAAACAAAACCTACACAACACAGTGTAAAAATGATGAGTGAAAATGGCGTGCATCCTGATATTTTGGTGTGTAGAACAGAAGAAGTTTTGGGTAATGATATTAAAAACAAAATAGCACTTTTTTGTAATGTAAAACCAGAAGCTGTAATTGAAGCATTAGACGCTAGTACAATTTACGAAGTGCCATTGTTAATGCTTAGAGAAAAGTTAGATGTTATTACTTTAAAAAAATTGGGTATAAAAGAATATGCAGAACCCAATTTAGATAATTGGAAAATATTTTTAGACAAACTAAAATACCCCAAAGCAAAAATTACAATTGGTTTAATTGGTAAGTACATTGAGCTCCAAGATGCTTATAAAAGTATTTTGGAAAGCTTCATCCACGCTGGTGCAATTAATGAAGTTAAGGTTCAGGTAATAGATATACATAGTGAATTCATTAATGAACAAACTGTTGCTGAAAAACTAAAAGGGTTGGATGGATTGCTTGTTGCACCTGGTTTTGGTAATAGAGGTATTGATGGAAAAATTATTGCAGTACAATATGCAAGAGAAAACAATTTACCGTTTTTTGGCATTTGTTTAGGTATGCAAATGGCAGTCATTGAGTTTGCTCGTAATGTGTTGCATATTGCAGATGCTCATAGTGTAGAAATGAATGCCAATACCACCAATCCTGTAATTAATATGATGGAGGAGCAGAAAAAAATAAAACTTATGGGTGGCACTATGCGTTTGGGATCTTATCCATGCGAAATAGAAGAAGGCAGTTTAGCAAATAGAATATATGGAACCACTTTAATTAGCGAAAGACATAGACATAGATATGAATTTAACAATGCTTATCTTGTACAGTTTGAAAATGCAGGTATGATTGCAAGTGGTACCAACCCAGAAACTGGATTGGTTGAAATTATGGAAATACCTGATCATCCATTTTTCATTGGTGTACAATATCATCCAGAATTAAAGAGTACTGTTGAAAGTCCTGCACCACTATTTGTGCATTTTATAGCCGCTGCAAAAAAATATAATGAAAGCAGGAGTAAGTAATTACTACTTAAAAAATTCATCAACTTCATCAACTAAATTAATATTGCCTAGCAGTAGAATAGTCTGCAATCCAACACTTTTTGCACCTTC
The DNA here is from genome assembly GCA_026391115.1 of Bacteroidota bacterium. GTDB lineage: Bacteria > Bacteroidota > Bacteroidia > Chitinophagales > Chitinophagaceae > CAIVPM01. Next base: position 9,604 of record JAPLER010000026.1, read on the forward strand.
AATATTTTTTAAAGTATCATCTATAAAAAGTGTTTCGCTTGCAACTAAGTTTTGTTCTTGTAGAATGGTATTATAAGATTCTGTAGTTGGCTTTCGCAGACCTAAAGTATGAGAATAATAATCTTTTATAAAGTAGCTACTAAAGGTATTTGGTAATTGTAACCCATCATACATTTTCATAAAACACTTGTAATGAATTTCATTGGTGTTGCTGAAAAGAAAAATATTGTATTGATTTTTTATAGTGTTTAACCAATGCAATCTATCAACCCAAAAATCACCTAGCATTGCGTTCCAGGCACTCTCAATTTGTTCATTAGTTAAATTTATTTTCGCAATATCTCTTATGCCATCATAAAATTGTTGTGGCGTAATTGCACCAACTTCAATGTTTTCAAATAAACTAGAAACAAAGTCTTGTTTATAAAATTCATTGAAATTTTTGATACCTAATTGCACAAAAGCATCTTCAGTTTTTTGGTAATTTATTTTAATAAAAATACCACCTAAATCGAAGATTATATTTTTGATTTTTGATGCCACGAATGCACGAATGTATTATTTGTATTGATTAATGTTTAAAGTGTGGTTGCAGAAAGAATATTCCTCTTCATCGTTACTACAAATAATAATTAATCGATTTTGAGAATAATTTTTTACAAGTTGATCATAT
>JAPLER010000026.1:10295-16427 GCA_026391115.1 Bacteroidota bacterium
TCATCTAAAAGTAAAATAGCAGTATCGCTAAAAAAAGCTTTTGCCAATTTTAGCCTTTGTTTCATTCCACTACTAAAGTATCTTACTTGCTTTTGTGCTGCATTGGTCAGTTGTACTTGCTCCAAAATTTGGGCTATAGAAAAATTATTTATACTACTTTTAAATTGTAAATGGAATTGCAGAAATTCTGTTGCAGTCATTTCTTCAATCAATTCTAAATATGGTGCAGCAACAGAAATATTTTTATAAAAATCTTCATTTGCTTCTTCATTATCAACAAAAATCTTTCCTTCACTTGGAATAATAAAACCTGCAATTATTTGTAGCAAAGTACTTTTACCACTACCATTTAATCCAGTAATAGCATAGGTTTCTTTGGTATTAAAAGTATAATCAAGGTTTTTAAACAACCATTCTTTGTTATACTTTTTTGATATGTTTTTTAATTGAATTGTCATAGAAGTTATTCGTCATAAGAGTCATTTATCATTGTTCAATAAGTTTCAATGACTTAATGACTATTCACTTTATGACTTTATTAAATCGCTTCGTTAATATCTTGCATTATTCTATTAGCAATATTATTTGCAGTTGTAGCAAAACTGCTTTCACTGTAAATTCTAATAATTGGTTCAGTATTACTTGGTCGTAAATGCACCCAATCATTATCAAACTCTATCTTTAATCCATCTTCGGTATTAATTGGATTTTTTTTGTATTTGGTTTTTATATGTTTAAATACTTTTTCAATATCAATCCCTTCCTTTAAATCAATTTTATTTTTACTTATAACGTAGTCAGGATAAGTGTTTCGTAGTTGCCTTGCCGTTTTATTTTCATTTGCCAAATGTGTTAAAAACAAAGCAATACCAATTAGTGCATCTCGGCCATAATGCAAATCAGGAACAATAATTCCCCCGTTTCCTTCGCCACCAATTACAGCATTTGTTGCTTTCATTTTATTTACAACATTCACTTCTCCTACTGCACTAGGCGTGTAAATGCCCCCAGCTTTTTCTGTAACATCACGCAATGCTCTTGTGCTACTCATATTGCTAACAGTGTTGCCCAGCTTATGTTTCAACACAAAATCTGCAACAGCAACTAATGTATATTCTTCGCCAAAAAGAAGTCCATCTTCTGTTACAAAACAAAGTCTGTCCACATCTGGATCAACAGCTATTCCTAAATCTGCCTTATGTTTTACAACTTCGCTACACAACTCGTTTAAGTGTTGTGGCAAGGGTTCGGGATTGTGTGCAAAATTTCCAGTAATATCTCCATTTAAAACAATTATATCATCTACTCCAATAGCTCTTAACAATTCAGGTACAGCAAATGCACCAGTACTATTTATGGCATCAACAACAACTTTAAATTTCTTATTTGTTATAGCATTTACATCAACCAAAGGATATTTTACAATAGCATTAATATGTTGTTGCAATGCAGTTGTGTTTTTTATATGAGAGCCCAAATCATCAACATTTACGAAATCATAATTTCCCTCAAGTGCTATGTCTAAAACCATTTGCACGTTTGTAGCATCTAAAAATTCTCCTTTATTATTTAGCAGTTTTAATGCATTCCATTCTTTAGGGTTATGACTTGCAGTTAAAATAATTCCACCGCTTGCTTGCTCAAAAACAACAGCCATTTCTACAGTGGGCGTAGTGCTTAAACCCACATCAACCACATCAATACCAATTGCGTTAATGGTGCTTACCACAATGTTTTGAACAAGTTCGCCACTTATTCTTCCATCACGTCCAATAACTATTTTTTTGTTAGGATAATTTTGTTGCAAAAACCATTTGCTGTAAGCAGCAGCATATTTTACAATATCAAAAGGTGATAAACCCTCACCAACTTTGCCACCAATTGTGCCACGAATACCAGAAATACTTGTAATTAAAGCCATTATTTATGTACGATGTACGATTTATTTCGATGCAAAGAAAGATGTTTGAGAGTAATAGCTTGAAAATTTATAATTACATATTGTTATTTATTAATTATTTTCTCCCCATTTATAACTATTCAATTCAAATTCCGCAAGTTGCAAAACTCTATCAATTACAGTAGCAGCAAGTTGTTCAAAGGTTTTTGGTAAACTATAAAACGATGGTGTTGCAGGACAAATAATTCCTCCAGCCTGGGTTATAGTTTCCATATTTTTTATATGAATAAGATTGTAAGGTGTTTCTCTTGGCACAAGAATAAGTTGTCTTCTTTCTTTAAATATCACATCTGCTGCACGAGTAATTACGTCATCGCTTATGCCGCTGGCAATTCTGCCTAACATTCCCATACTACAAGGCACAATAATCATTTTATTAAACATTGCACTACCACTTGCAAAAGGTGCATTGAAGTCATTTTTTTCGTAGAATGTAAAAGGATATTTTTTGTAATCATCATTGCCCATTTCTGTTTGCCAAACAGTTTTTGCATTGCTGCTCATTACAATTGCAACAGTATTATATTGGTCTTTTAACGCAACTAATTTATCAAGCAAAACTTTTGCATAAATGCTGCCACTTGCACCAGTAATCGCTACTACTATTTTATTCATAAGTACCTACCTCCCTAAAGAAGAATTTTTAATTAGAAAAAAATATTTTACTAAACCCTTTACAACTCAATATCATCAATCATTTGCTTTAATTGTTGTAAATGATTTCCATATAATTTATTTAAATACCATTTTGTAAAAAAATACATCAACACACTAAATACTGCTATAACAATAATTAAAATAATAATATATTTTTTAGGCAAAGGAATATCGAAATATTGTGTAGAATTTGTTGCGTGATATTGCATATCGTTATAAGCCAAATACAATGAACTTATAAAACAAATAGGAATTAACAACATTGTAAATTGAAAACATCTTTTTACAAATTGCGATAATAAGCTATGCAACGAAACAATATTTTCTTTAACTGATAATTTAATAAAACTTGCGTTTTTTGTTTTGATAAATAAGTAAAATAAAACAATAATAAATAGTGCTAATATTATTGAGAAAAAGCCAAAATAAATTCTTATCCCTTTTATATCAGCAAAAAATGCAAGTAGTGCAAACACAATTATAAATGCTAACCCAAAAAATATCTCAAACTGTAAGCTTTTCGTTATTTTTTCTAAAATAGAATTTGTTTTTATGGTATGCAAATTAGTAATTCCACTTACTGGCAACTCAAAGTTGGGTGTAGCTTCTAGCTGTTTATTAATTTGTATTTTAAAATCGTCTAAATTCATTTTTATAATTTTCTACATAGTTTACCACAAAGGAGCTAAGCCATAAAGATTTTTATTTATTGCTTGAAATTTTTCTCTGCTTCTTCTTTCAATTTTAATTTCAAACGATTCATTTTTACCGCAACATTATTTGGCGTAATTCCTAGTGTTTCCGAAATTTCGATATAGCTATAATCTTCTAAATACAGCATCACAAGGGCTTTATCAATTTTGTTTAAATTACCAATAGCTGTATACATTGCTTTAAACTGTTCTTCTCTTTCATCTTCTACATTTCTTAACTCAGGCAATACTTCATTATAAATTGCTTGTACTTGCTTTTTTTCTTTTTTAAAAAATGTAATAGCTGTGTTCAATGCTATTCGATACAACCAAGTACTAAATTGTGCATCGCCTCTAAATAAGTGATAACTTTTCCAAGCCTGCAAACAAATTTCTTGAAACAAATCTTGTCTATCAGTCTTATCTTCTACATATAAATTACAAACTTTGTAAATTATTTTTTGATGTTTGGTAATAAGGCTTGTAAACTCTTGCTGCTGGTGCATCTAAATTGTAATCTTGGCGTAAAAATAAGTATTTGTAGTTGGTCTATTGATGCAATAAAAAAACCTACATCTAAGATGTAGGTTTTTTTATTGCAATTTATAAATTATCCTTTACTAGATGGGGTAGCACTTTTCAACACTTCTCCTTCAATTGTTAAAATAGAAGGCTCAGCAACACCCAAAAACTTAACTGTTACAGTTTTTGTAAATGGGCCTGGATTTTTTGCATTATATGTTACTTTTATGGCACTAGTTTTTCCTTTTAAAATTGGAGCTTTTGAATACTCAGGAGTTGTGCAACCACATTGTGCAGTTGCTTGTTCAATAATTAAAGGTTTAGAGCCGTTATTTTTTACAGTAAACGAGATACTTTTAGGAACATCTTGTCTAATTTTTCCAAAGCTATGTTTAACCTTGTCAAAATTAACCACACTAGGTGTAGCAGCAACTGGTGCAGTCGCTGAAGTTGGGGTTGATTGCTTTTGAGCGTTTAGGCAAATTGCATTGCATAAAAGTATTAAACCCAAAAATATTTTTTTCATAATTAAGATTTATCAGGTTGTTAAAATTATTTACCGCCTTCTGGTTTCAATTTTTCTGTTCCATTGTTTGCTGGAGCAGATTCTGTAGGAACTGCATAAGTTTCTCCTTTAAAAGTTACTACTTTAGGGCTGTGTCCCTTTAGTGTTACAGTTACAGATTTTGAAAATGGACTACCGCTTCCTGGAGCACCACCATTATAGCCTAAAACAATTTTAGCACTTTCTCCTGGTAATATTTTTTGATTTTGTTGATATTCTGGAGTTGTGCAACCACAGCCTGGTTGAACTAATGTTAATTCTTGTGTTTCAGAACTTATATTTTTTATAAATAATTCATATTTAGCTTGTTTACCAGCAGGTATTTTGCCAAAATCATATGCATCATTTTTAAATTCAAAATTCTTGTTTGGATCTAAAAGTGGAGCAGGAGGAGGTGCAGGTGCTACAACTTGTGGTTGTATGCTCTCGGTAGTAGCTGATTCTTTAATTGGAGCGACTGCCTCTACAGCCTGTTCAACTTTTGGTAAACCAGGTTTAGTTACAGCTTTAGTAGTTTTTTTTGCAGGAGGTTGAGTTGCAACTTTTGCTTCTACTTTTTTAGCAACTGGTTGGGTAAGCGAAATTGATAATAGAAATAATTTTTTCATAATTTTTATTTAACGGTGTAAAAATAAGTCGCGAATGTAAATCAATGATTTAAAATAAACTTAAAAATATTTGGTAATCATTAAGCCAAACATTGAGCCAAAAAAAAGAGTTGCTTAGTAAGCAACTCTTTTTAAACTTATTTTAATAATTTAATTACAATCTTTAATTCCTATATACACAACATATCCATCAACATCAAATTCAATAATAGCCTTGCAACCCGTTGTTGGATTTAACGTATATACAATTGAAGTTTTTTTTACTTTCACGTTTGGTTCGCCCAATAATTCAACAACATCGTCATAAGTAGAATATAGTACTCCAGAAGTTTGACTTCCGAAATTAGTACTAGGCTTATTATACTTAATTTTTATGCCACTCTGCAATTGCTCAAAAAGAGCAAGCCGATTACTGTTTCTTGACATCTTAAAAAAAGTACTATTTTGTTTAACATCAGTTTTTTTGGTATCATTTTCACCAGTTTTGGCATTAGCAAATAATACAAAACAGCAAAGCACAAGAATGCTTACATTTTTTTTCATTTAGTTGAAATTAAGGGTTATAAAGTAGTTTTCAACTTAAATAATGCACAAAGCTTTACTTAAAATAAGGAGGGAAATAAACAGATTACCAGATAGGAACTTAAACGTAGATAGTGTAAATAATATTGTGTAATTACAAAAAAACATTAAAACCTACAATACTTTTGTAAAATGACAATCTTAATAAATGCTATTGAATTAAACAAAAAAAAACAACCGTACTTTTACATTTTTTTGAAGCTAATATTTGCTAGAATTATTATCCAAAATACGAGTATAAATTTTATTATACTAGAAAACGCAGAAACTTCTTTTGAATTTAAATTTAATAATTGTAAACAAATTTCACTAAACACAAATAGCTATTTTTTTAAAACACGTTATCTTAAAAATTTAAAAATATCTAAGGTAATTAATCATACTAAGAGTGACTTAATTATAAATTTTGGAAGCAGTGGCGTTTCATCAAAACTGAAACAAATTCTTATCATCGAAAATCATTTCTTTTCATCGCTCAAATCAAATCAAATCCAAAACATAACATCAATACTTTACTTTTTTGATAAAATAAAATATAAATTATAT
>JAPLER010000235.1 GCA_026391115.1 Bacteroidota bacterium
AACAAAAAGCAGTACCTCAAAAAGACACGAACACTCTTTTTACCCCAACTCCAATTACTTACGATTCCACAAAAAAGTACATTTATTTAACATTTGATGATGGTCCACAAAATGGAACAATTGCCTGTGCAGATTTATGCAAAAAGCTAAAAATGAAAGCTACTTTTTTTATGGTTGGTCAACACGCATCATCGCCACATCTAAAACAAATTGTAAAGGATATTAAATACAGTTACCCTTTATTGCTACTTGCCAATCATAGTAGTTCACACGCGAATGGTAAGTACAAATATTTTTATAATCACGAGTATATGGCTTTAGGTGATTTTTTAAAAGCACAAGAAACACTTGCCGTTCCCTATAAAATTATTAGATTACCAGGCAACACTAGTTGGGTAAGAAATGCTGAATTAAAATCAAATAAACTAACCAAACCAGTATGCAAGTTATTAGATAGTATTGGCTATAATGTTTTGGGTTGGGATGTTGAATGGAATTTTAATCACAAAACGGCGAATCCAGTACAAACTCCCGAAAAGTTAGTTAGCCAAGTTAACACCGCTTTACAAACAAATGATTTGAATGAAAAAAATCATTTGGTTATTCTTACACACGATAGAATGTTTAGAAATGCAAATTATACAGACACATTGGCTAAATTTATTACACTGTTGCAGCAAAACAAAAATTATGTTTTTGAAACTTTAGATCACTATCCCAAACTTAAAAAAATAAATTAAATTTAAAAAGCAGCTACAAGTAGCTGCTTTTTAAATATATAAAAATTACATTTATTTTATACTAATGCAATATCAAAACTTGACAGTTCAACAAATTGTTGAATTCTTGATTTAATATCTTGTTGAGAAACTTCTCTTAGTCTTTCTGTCCCAAATTTCTCTACAGTAAAACTAGCCATTGCACTACCTACAATTATCGCAGTTTTCATATTTTCAAAACTAATGTCTTTTGTTTTTGCAAGATGAGCAATAAAACCACCAGCAAAAGTATCACCAGCACCAGTTGGGTCAAATACTTCTTCTAATGGTAAAGCAGGGGCATAAAACACGCTATTCTCGTGAAATAGTAGTGCACCATGTTCTCCTTTTTTTATGATGACATACTTTGGACCCATAGCCATTATTTTTTGAGCAGCACGCACTAGTGAAAAGTCACCACTCAATTGCCTTGCTTCACTATCATTAACCATTAATACATCAACCATACTAATCGTTTTCTTTAAATCATCCAACATTATATCCATCCAAAAGTTCATTGTATCTAGTACGATTAATTTGGGTCTATTTTTTAGTTGCTCAATTACACTACGTTGCACATTTGGGTCAAGATTACCTAACATTAAAAACTCGCAATCTTGATACGCATCAGGAACTACAGGTTTAAAATCACCAAGCACGTTTAATTCTGTAACCAAAGTATCTCTACTATTCATATCCAAATGATACTTACCACTCCAAAAAAAAGATTTTTCATCTTTCTTAATTTGTAATCCTTCAAACGAGACACCACGTGCAGTTAACTCATCAAGTTCTGTTTGTGGAAAATCTCCACCTACAACACTTATTTGATTTACTTTACAAAAATTGCTTGCACACCAAGCTATATATGTGGCAGCCCCACCAACAATTTTATCACTTTTTCCAAATGGAGTTTCTATTGCATCAAATGCCATTGAACCCACTACTATTAAACTCATATATAAATTTTTAGGTTGGCAAAAGTAGGGATATGATGATTGTTAGTT
>JAPLER010000365.1 GCA_026391115.1 Bacteroidota bacterium
AATAGTTCCACTTGTATTAATGTATGATGGTGTTACAAGTTCTGTAGTTCTTCCAATAGAATAATTGTTGTTGGCATCTACACTAAATACTTTAAAAAAGTGTAGCATACTATCATTGCAGGGTATGGTTATGTTTGATGCATTGCCCACATATATGACTTTACTATTGTAACCAAAACTATTACCCATAGCATATTGTGTACCATTGGTAGCAGTGCCAATATCGTTTTTATTACTGTAAACCACTACAACATTATTGTTATTGTTATTCTTTTTCCAGCTTAATTGAATGGTATTGCAATTGTATGTTGCTTTAAAGCTGTCAATAGCAGCTACTGTATTGTTATTTAATAAGGATTGTGCTTTTTGCAAAGCCCTATAAGCATTCAATCTTCCAGTACCTATTAAACCTATAAAACTTGTATTTAAAGAATCAATATTATCTGTTGTAGAAAGTAAAATATCTCTCACATCGCTTGCACTTGCTTTACCCATTAGTTTACTGGCAACTAGTGCAGCAACGCCTGCAACGTGTGGGCAAGCCATGGATGTGCCTTGGTCTGTAGTATAACCGCTGCCGCTAGTGGTGCTTAAAACTTGGCTCAATGCACCTGCTCTGTCTTCTCCACCAGGAGCTGCAATATCAACCCAATTACCATAAGTAGAATACCATGTTTTTTCGTCTCTATTATTGGTTGCTGCAACACAAATTACCCTATCGTAACTTGATGGAAAATATCTAATAGATTTACTTACATTACCTGCTGCAAAAATTGCCAACCCACCTTGTATTGCATTGCCACCACCATTTTCAATAAAATAATCTATGGCATCCATAACGCTTAATTCATACAAGCCATCTTCATCATAAGCCCAACTGTTGCTACTAATTGCAGCTCCATTATCTGCTGCATAAATGAAACTTTCGGCAAAGTTGCCACTTACAAAACCGTTGCTATTAATATCAAATATTTGCAAACTCATTATTCTTGCACCACTATTTATATTGCCATTACCACCAGCAATACCACTTACACCAATGCCATTATTATTTACCGCTGCTATTGTGCCTGCTGTATGTGTGCCATGATTTCCAGGGTTAATAATATTGTTATTTGTTATAAAATTAAAACTTTTGTTAGGTAAAATATTTTGTGCCAGATCTGGATGATCGAGCTGAACTCCTATATCATGAATAGCAACAATTACCTGTGGTTTGCCTGTTTCAATATCCCAAGCATCAATTAATTTTATGTCTTTTCCCACTTTTCCTAAACCTTGCCCTGTATTGTTGTAATGCCATTGCTCGTTAAGTCTTGGATCGTTGGGTAAAAAAGTTGCACCATTATTGGCATCAAGTAAATGTTTTTTATAAACAGGTTCTACTACTTCAAAAAAATGTGTTTGCTGTAGTGAAGCAATTAATTCTTTTACATTTTGCGTAGTATCAAATTCAAGAAAAAACCATTTATCTAAATTGTATTTTTTGTGTAAATCTATTTTAGTTTCATCTTGTAAAACATTTGGAAAAAGTGAATTGATTTTTATAAAATGATATTGTGTAGATAATAAATTAAGTTGTGAATTGTTAAACTCAATCTGATTATTATTGTTAAGAAAAGAGATTTTGTTATAAGCAATTGCATTAAACTTTATAGAAATTTTTCCTTTTTCAAATGAATTATTGTCAATAGATTCTAAATAAATAGGAGGAAGGTTTCTGTAATTATTATTTTGAGAATCCCCATTTACAAAAAATAAACAGAGTAATATAAATAGTACGTATTTTTTCATAACAATGATGTGCTTGTAAATGTAGCAACAAGATTTGAAAATTGTAATGAATATACTGTATAAAAACACGAATACTACTTTAGCAATAATTTTATTAAGACCTATTTTAAGCCAATGGAATTTCAATTTTAAAAGTAGAGCCTTTGCCCAAAGTACTTACTAAGCTTATATCTCCCTGCATTGCAGATATAACAGTTTTCACGTAATTCATTCCTAGTCCAAAACCTTTAACGTTGTGAACATTGCCAGTATGGGCTCTATAAAATTTTTCAAAAACATTTTTAACAGTGTCTTTACTCATACCAATGCCATTATCTTCAACTTCAAAGTAAAAACTATTGCTATTATTGTAAGATTTTATTTTTATAATCAAGTTTTCTTTAGAGTATTTAATAGCATTATCTATTAAGTTAGAAATAACATTTGCAAAATGTAATTCGTCAACATCTATCAAATCGTTTTGTGCATCAAGTTCAAGACAACATTTGCCATTTTTCTCATTTAATTGTAACCCATAATTATCTAATAATGTAGCTATAAGAATATTTGCATTTATTTGTTTGGTATTAAACTGTAATTCTTTTTTCTCGAGTAATGCAGCTTGTAAAATGGTCTCAACCTGATTATTCATTCTCTTATTTTCCTCTTTAATTATACCACTGAAATAATTGATTTTATTAACATCTGCAAGCACTTTTTCATTTCTTAAGGCATCTACAGCTAAGGAAATAGTTGCAATTGGAGTTTTAAATTCGTGAGTCATATTATTAATAAAATCACTTTTAATTTCACTCAGTTTTTTTTGAGTAAACAGTGTTCTTACGGTAATATAAAATGCTGCAAAAATGATAATAGTAAACAAACCACTTCCTATTAAAATCCAGATTAATGAACCCCAAACTTGCTTTTCAAAATTGGGTACAAGTATTTCGAGGCGTTGTGCTAAGCCTAAATTTTCATAAGGAGTTCCAGCATCAGTTATATTATAAACAAATCTTTTTCTGTTGTTGGAATCAATAAACGTTTTCTCGAAGTCTTTAGTAAACATTTCGCTTTCATTCTTGTTATCAATGATTGCAAATTCATAGTTTATTTTTTTGATATCTTCTTTTTTTAATGAACTTTCAATCATCTCCTTGACTTCAGTTAAAGAAAATTGATGACTAACTAAACGAGGTTTTAATACATTGGCGAAAATATCATCTTTAAGATTAAGTCCTTGTAATTGTTTTGGAATTTTTACTGAATTTGTATTGTATAATTCTTTGCTTAATTCTGTTGCAACATTGTATTGTGCACGAAATATTTTATTCGAAATTTGTTGTTCTTGAAGTTCTACTAAATTATGCAACCAAGAGGCTTGTAAAATAATAAGCCCCAAAAGCGACAAACCAACAAGTGTAATAATTACTGGTAAAGTTTTCTTCATTAATGGCAAAGATAAAGCATTGGAAAAACAGTAAATCCTAAAGTTTTACTAAAAAAAAACGGTTTAATAAAACGATATTTTGTAGAATACGAAAAGAATGAACCTAGCTTACTTTTTTTGCTAAAATAATCATTCTAGGCGAAGTGTTTATATGATACTCATTCAAATTATAATCACCAAATACTTGTTGTATTTGCATATTTTGTAGCGATAGCATTTCATTAAAATCACCTAAACTAAATTTAGCTACACGTTCAGTTGATAAGTGTCTTGGTAAACCATTTGTACTATCTGCAACTTGAATTTGCTTATAAAAATGAGTTTCTGTTTGCCATTTAGTAATGATAAATTTTAATTTATCAATTTCTTTTTCTATTGAAGATGTGAAATTATTTTCTTCAAAATGTGTATTCAAATAATCAATAACTAAAATGCCATTTTGTTTAATGCCTTGTGTTATAGAACGTATAGCATTATTGTGCTCTCTTTGTGTTCTAAAATAGCCAAAACTTGTAAATAGATTAAAGACTATATCAAAATAATTGATATAAAATGGCAATCGCATATCGTGCTTGTAGAAATGTAGTTGTCTGCTTTCGCTAAGTTTTGCTTCTTTTATCGATTCTTCAGATAAATCAATACCAATAACATCAAATCCCATTTCACTTAAAGCCTTGCTATGTCTGCCTTTTCCACAAGCAACATCTAGCATTCTGCTATTTGGTAGTGGCTTTAAATAATGAATAATCTTGCTAATAAATGTATTGGCTTCAATTTCATCTCTATTATTATATAACAAATGATAATAATGTGAGTTGAACCAATTACTAAACCATTCTTGAGATTGCATAATAATTGGTAGTAATAAAATTTGTGAAAAAAAATAACTAAATAACCAACATTTCTTTTTCTTTAGTTGCTAAGTGTTTATCAACTAAAGTAATGAACTTATTGGTTTCCTCTTGCACACTTGCTTCTGCATCTTTTGCAGCGTCTTCACTTAATCCATCTTTCTGTAATTTCTTAATTTGCTCAATGCTATCTCTTCTAATATTTCGAATGGCAACTTTAGATTGTTCTCCTTCTCCAGCAGCCTTTTTTATTAGTTCACGTCTTCTTTCTTCAGTAAGTGGTGGTAAAAACAGTCTTATTTGTACACCATCGTTTTGTGGTAAACATTTGCAACTTGATTAATAGGTGTTGGAGTACCATAATAATCTAAATTAACGCCATCTAACATTACTGGGCTTGCTTTACCTGCTCTAATTTTTGTTAACTCGCTTTCTAAATGCAAAATAGCTTTTTGCATACTAGAAGTCATATCATCAATAATAATTTCCAATTCTTCATTCATAAAAAAAGTATTGTGGCAAATCTATAAGTATTCATAAAAAAGCCCCAAAAAAAATTGAGGCTTTCTAATTTTATTATTCTGCAACTCTTGTATTTTGGTCCTTTGCAGTAATAAGAGTGACAACGTGTTTTATTTTTTTTGCAAACGTTACATCATCTTCTCTGTTTAATGCCCTTAGCTTTGCTTTGTTTTTCTTGGCTGTAATTTGCAAAAAGAAAACACCCAAAAAGAACAGCCCAATTTGAGAGAGTATGATTGTTGTAGTACCAAGCGGTAAAGCAACATAAGTTAATAAGATGAATGCTATTGCTGAAGAGCCAATAATCATAGTAATCACTTTATGACTTAAACCACGGTCTAGTAAAATGTGGTGTAAATGATTTCTGTCTGGAAAGAAAGGAGATTTTCCATTTAAAATTCTTATAGCAAAAACTCGTAAAGTGTCAAGTAAAGGCATTATTAAAATACCAAAACCTAATGCAGGAGAAGATGTTACTTGAAATATTTTTGAACTAGTAGAAGTTTCAATAAAATGAATTACAAGTATTGCGTTAACAATACCACACATCATAGAACCAGTATCACCCATAAAGATTTTGGCAGGAGCATAGTTGAAAATAAGAAAAGCCATTAAAGAACCAGCAAAAGCAAAACCCATTAATGAGTAAGTAAAATCTCCATTGGCATAAAAAAACCAAGCAAACACTCCAGATGTTATTATGCTTATTGTTGCAGCTAGTCCATCAATTCCATCAATTAAGTTATACGCATTCATTACAACAATGATTGTTAAAAATGTAAGTATGTAACTGAATGTACCAATGATAGAATGGATGCCTAAAAAACCATGCATATTGGTTAATAGAATATTTGCTTTCCAAGTTAAAATTGCAGCAGCAATAATTTGCCCTAGCATTTTTTTCTGTGGAGGTAATCCAATTAAATCATCTTTAACACCAAAGAAAAAAACCACAACAAAAGTTAGTATAAAGTATTGTAAATAGTTTACTTTATCAATAGTCCCAACTAAAAGTAAACTTATAATAAAACCAGCAAATATACCTACACCACCAAGTGATGGAATGGGTTGCTTATGAACTTTGCGTTTATTGGGAATATCAAATAATTCATTTTCAATAGCAATTTTTAGGACTTTGGGTATAGCGTAAAATGTAATACAAAATGCTACTAAACCTCCAAGAAGTAAATTTTCTGTCATTGTTAAGAATTTTAGTTAGGTATAGGTTGATAATTTCCTGAGGGTTGCACAAAAATAGGGGAAAATGAGAATTATTGTATCTTTTTCATTGATTAATATATTGTTATCTTATACATTTGTTTTAATGAAATACTACATTATTGCAGGAGAGGCAAGTGGGGATTTACATGGAAGTAATTTAATTAAGCAACTCTATAAAGTAGATAAAACTGCCGTTATTAGATGTTGGGGTGGAGATTTAATGCAACAAGAAGGTGGTGATTTAGTAAAACATTACAGGGATTTAGCCTTTATGGGGTTTGCTGAAGTAATAAAAAATTTGCCAACCATTTTTAAAAACTTAAAATTTTGTAAAACTGATATTGCAAGTTTTAAACCAGAAGTATTGGTACTAATAGATTATCCAGGATTTAACTTAAGAATTGCTGAATGGGCAAAGCAACAAGGGTTTAAAATAGTGTACTACATATCGCCACAAGTATGGGCTTGGAAAGCAAACAGAGTTAAAAAAATGAAACAATGTATTGATAAAATGCTTTGTATTATTCCTTTTGAAAAAGGTTATTTTAAAGAAAATTGGAACTGGGATGTTGAATATGTTGGACATCCATTGATTGAGGTAATTAAAGAATTTAAATCGCAAAACGTTCAACTTGAAATTCAAAATTCCATTGCTATTTTACCAGGCTCAAGAAAGCAAGAAATTACAAAGAAATTGCCCATTATGTTGGGTGTTGCTAAGGCTTTTCCTGATCATAAATTTATTGTTGCAAAAGCTCCAGGACAAACGGACGAATTTTATGAGCCATTTTTAAAAAATTATCCTAATGTAAGTTCTGTTTCAAACAAAACTTATGAATTATTGTCAAAATCAAGTGCAGCAATAGTTACCAGTGGTACTGCTACTTTAGAAACTGCTTTATTTGGTGTGCCAGAAGTTGTGTGCTACAAAACAAGCAATATTAGCTATGCCATTGGCAAAAGATTGGTGAAGATTAAATTTATTAGTT
>JAPLER010000103.1 GCA_026391115.1 Bacteroidota bacterium
GATGAAATACAATCTCATCATTCATCACAGCAGTCAAGGTTTCAGGATTATTGGCAATGAACTTTTTCATATCCATAAACCACTGCATACTTAAACGAGATTCTATTACAGCACCAGTTCTTTCACTTGTTCCAACTTGTCCTTTATATTCTTCAATTTTTTCTATTTGTCCCAGTGCAGCAATATCTTCAACAATCTTTTTTCTTAGGTCAAATCTATCAATACCGTTGTAACTCAATATTAATTCACTTGGGTTCTCATCACTCAATTGAAACGAGGTAAACTTACCATCAGCATCAAGTGTATCAATGGTTTTAAGGTTATGGTTTCGCCCAATTTCATTATCGTTTTTATCGTGTGCAGGAGTAATTTTCAAAGCACCCGTTCCAAATTCTGCATCAACATATTCATCAGCAATAATGTTTATTTTTCTGTTGATGATAGGTACTATTACTTCTTTTCCAATCCAGCTTTTATATCTTTCATCATTTGGATTCACACAAATAGCCACATCGCCTAAAATGGTTTCTGGTCTTGTGGTAGCAACCATCATAAACTTACTACCATCTTCGACCAATGGATATTTAACATAGTAAAGTTTAGAGTCTATTTCTTTAAAAATAACTTCTTCATCGCTGAGTGCTGTTTTGCTTGCAGGATCCCAATTCACCATTCTCAATCCACGATAAATAATGCCATCATTGTATAGTTGAACAAATATTTTTATAACAGCTTTGTAGTAATCATCATCCATTGTAAATGATGTTCTGTTCCAATCTAAACTGCAACCCAATTTCTTTAATTGCTGTAAGATGATACCACCATATTTTTCTTTCCATTCCCAAGCATATTTCAAAAATTCTTCACGGGTTAAAGAAGATTTAGTGATACCCCTTTCTCTCAGCATTGCCACAACTTTAGCTTCTGTAGCAATAGAAGCGTGGTCTGTACCTGGCACCCAGCAAGCATTAAAGCCTTGCATTCTTGCACGACGCACCAAAATATCCTGAATGGTATTGTTAAGGCAATGACCCATATGCAACACACCTGTTACATTGGGTGGAGGAATGACAACTGTATATGCTGGTTTATTATAATCTACTTGACTATTAAAATATCCTTTGCCCAACCAATGGTTGTACCAATGCTCGTCTGCTATATTATGTTCAAAACTCTTGCTAATCTCTGCCATAAAATAAAAGTTAAAAGTCAACAACTAATAGTGTTTGACTTTGTTTAGTGGCTGCAAATGTAAGAGGTACTAGCTTTTATAATTATCGTATATTATATATTTGGAATATGAAGATTTTTAAAAATATTAGAATATTTTTTGGATGTCTGCTATGCTGTGGCTGCGTTTCAACACACTTATACTCTGACAAACAAAAAAAATCTATTGAAGAATATAACAATAATAAACCTGTATTTAACTTTATAGCGAGCAAAATCAATTTATTAGATAATGATACTTTATGTGATATTGCAAGTGGTTGGGGGTGGTCTATGTCTCAAATTAGTAGAAATTCACCTGCCTCTGTTACCTATTTTTTTGAGGATATAAATAAGGATATCTGTAATAAGAAAATATTTAAGCAATCATTTAAGTTTTTCAACGCTCCAATAAGAACCGATAAAGTTCATTTTAACATAGGAACTAAAAATACAATTCCTTATTCAACAAATAAATTCAACAAAATATCTCTTTTTATAAGCTTACACGAATTTGATGAAAAAGAAAATATGCTTAATGAAATAAATAGAATAATGCGAAAGGACGGTTCTTTTTATTTATTTGAGAATGTTTATAAAGACACAGTTTTTCGTGATGCCAATTGTGGATATGATTACATTAAAGACACAGACTTATACAAGTTAATTCAATCCAGATTTATTATTACTTATGATACTATACTAAGAGAAGAAAGTATCAATACAAATATTTACAGTAGGTTCTTTATTTGTAAGAAAAAATAAAATCCATTCTTTATGTGCAAAATTTTTAACAATTTTTTAGGTTTTTTATTTCAAAAAAACACTTCATTTTTGGTGTAGCAAATAAGCTAAAAGTTCATTTAAAATATTTATAAATCATTGAGGTATCCTCACTGTACAGTTTCAAATAGATATGGATATTGAGTATGCATCAAACTATGGTTTCAAACAAAATTATTAATATTGGTTATGTTTGATTGTTTTGTGGCATAAAATAACCTCTGCTTCATTCCTGGGGCGGAGGTTTTTATTTTTAAAAGTAATATTTAGTTAAAACACATCACTTAATTATTCCTTTATTTTACGTTCTAAAAAAAACTATTATGACAAATCAAGAAATTGCAAGCCGCCTTTACGAGCTATGCCAAGAAGGACAATTTGTAACAGCACAAAACGAATTGTATCATCAAGATGCAACTAGCACAGACAATAACCCACAAGGTGGAAGAACGACTATTACTGGCATTGAAGGTATTGTAGAAAAAGGTAAAAGGTTTCAGGAAATGATTGAAGAAGTACACAGTGCCAATACAGCTGATCCTAAGATTTTTGGTAACTATATTTTTATGGAAATGGGACTTGATGTAACCCTTAAAGGTATGGGTAGAATGAATATGGTAGAAATGTGTAAATACGAAGTTAAAGATGGCAAAATTATTAGTGAAGAGTTTTACTATTAGTATAACACATCTATAATTGCAATACTTTATAAAAAGCCTGTTAATTTTAACAGGCTTTTTATAAATACATTAGAAGTTATTAGGATTACTTATTTTACAGAAAGAGTGAATAGGATTACTATTCTTCAGTGTCAAATCTATCCACACTTTGTATGCCATCAAGACGTTTCAGTCGTTCTACAAGTAATTCTAGTTCTTCTTTATCGTGTACAAACACCCTTATCATTCCTTCAAAAATACCACTATCACTTTCTATACTTAAGCCTGCTATATTTATGCGTAGCTCGCCACTAATAATGGTGGTGATTTTATTAATAACACCCACATCATCCATACCTATAATTTTCAAACCTGTAAGGAAAGAAATTTCTTTATTCTTAGCCCATTTGGTTCTAACAATTCTGTGTCCATAATTTGCCATTAATTGTGGGGCATTGGGACAGTTGGTTCTATGTATTACCATTCCTTTGCCAATACTCACAAAACCAAAAACATTATCCCCAGGAATGGGCTTGCAACACTTTGCTAATTCGTATTGTATCTGATCACTGCTTTCTCCAAATATTACAAGCTCGGTATCTTTTTTTGTTAAGGGTTTATTGTTAGGGTCGTAGGCAGGGGCTTCAACTTTTTCTACAACCAAAGGCTTAGGTTGCTCAAGCCTGTTACCCACAACAATAAAGTCTTTCAGCTCTTTAAGATCAATATTTTTTACAGCAATTTTATACAGTAAATCCAAATGAGAAGATAGTTTGTAAAACAAAACTACCTCATCAATATTGCCAGGTGTGTAAGCTGCTCCAAGACCTTCTATTTTCCTTTGCAAAATATATTTTCCATCTTCTGCAATCTTTCTTTTTTCTTCTTTTAAAGCGTCTTTAATTTTAGCTTTTGCCTTTGCAGTTACAGCAAATTGTAGCCAGTCTTCATTTGGCTTTTGTTTAGTGCTGGTGATAATTTCAATCTGGTCGCCACTTTTTAAAACATAGCTAATAGGCACTAGTTTATGATGCACTTTTGCACCAATACATTTACAGCCAACAGCACTATGAATAAAGAATGCAAAGTCAAGAGCAGTGCTGCCTTTGGGCAACATTTTAATTTCGCCTTTTGGCGTATAAACATAAATTTCTTCGGCAAGAAAAGATGTTTTAAAGTCTTGTAAAAAATCTACACTATCTGTATCCTGGCTATTAATCACTTCTCTTATCTGGCTAAACCATTGATCAAATTTATCTTCACTGGTGTTGGTGCTGCCCTCTTTGTATTTATAGTGTGCAGCCAATCCTTTTTCTGCAATTTCGTTCATGCGTGCAGTGCGTATCTGCACTTCAACCCACTTATTTTGTGGCCCCCTTACTGTTGTGTGCAATGCTTCATAGCCATTGCTTTTAGGATTGCTCAACCAGTCTCTTAGCCTTTCTGGACGTGGGTTATATTCGTTAGAGATAATGCTATACACTTTCCAGCAATCTGCTTTTTCATCTTCGGGTTTGCTGTTTAAAATAATTCGTATAGCAAATAAATCATACACCTGCTCAAAAGTTACACCTTGTTTTTTTATCTTATTCCAAATGCTATGAATGCTTTTTGGACGACCATAAATATCAAATGGAACGCCTGTGGCTTCTAACTTTTCTTTAAGAGGTTTTATAAATTCATTAATGTATTTGTTACGAGAAGTCTTGGTTTCAGCTAGTTTTTGAGCAATATCTTTATAAACATCTGGCTCAAGATATTTCATTGCCAAATCCTCCATCTCACTCTTAATTTTATACAGCCCCATTCTATGAGCCAATGGTGCATATACAAAAACAGTTTCGCTACTAATTTTAAGCTGTTTCTCTTTTTTCATTGCATCAAGCGTTCGCATATTATGCAACCTATCAGCCAGCTTAATTAAAATAACTCTAGGGTCATCGGTAAGTGTCAATAATATTTTCTTGAAATTTTCTGCTTGTTGAGACTGTGATATGTCCTTACCCATCACATTAGCAATCTTGGTTAAGCCATCAACAATCTTAGCGATCTCTGTAGTAAACTCTCTTTCAATATCTTCAATGGTAATATCTGTATCTTCTACCACATCGTGTAGCAAAGCACAAATGGTACTACGCACACCTAAGCCAATTTCTTCTACGCAAATCATTGCAACGGCTAGTGGATGCAAAATATAAGGTTCGCCACTTTTTCTACGCATTGTTTTATGAGCATCTGCACTCATTTCAAATGCTCTTCTTAGATTTTCTTTATCACCCTTTTTAAGTTTAGAACCTAATTGTTTTAACAATGCCCTATAATGTCTAAGAATTAATTTCTTTTCTTCGGCATCATTCAAATTATATTCTTGTACTTGTTTTGGTATGTCTTGTTGTTCTGTACTCATTGAGACGAATATAGCAAAAAGTTGAATTTCATTTAAAATATTTATCACAGCATTTACTTTCTTTGTAGCAAATGAAAATAATTGAAGTAAATAATGATATAGCACAACAGCAGTTTATACAAGTTGCAGTTACTATCAATAAGCATTTGCCAAACTATGTTCGTCCTCTAGATGTAGAAATCAACGAAATATTTGATACCAACAAAAACAAATATTATCAATTTGGTGCAGCTAAACGCTGGATATTGCAGGATAACAATGGCAATTTACTAGGTAGAATTGCTGCATTTACTAATTCAAATTATGTAAATAAAGGAACTGATTTTGCAACAGGTGGCATAGGTTTTTTTGAGTGTATCAATCATCAAAAAGCAGCAAACTTATTATTTGATAGTGCAAAAAATTGGTTGATAGGACAAGGTATGGAAGCAATGGATGGTCTAATTAATTTTGGCGATAGAGATAAATATTGGGGTTTATTGGTTGAAGGATTTGATATAGAACCTATTTATGGAATGCCATTTAACGCACCTTATTATCAAACGCTGATTGAAAAATATGGCTTTAAAAACTACTACAATCAATATTGGTTTAAAATGAGTGTAGATGATGATTTGCCAGCCAAGTTTCAGGAAAGGCATAAAAGATTTAAAGCAAAAGCTGATTATAGTGCTAAGCATTTAGACATTAAACAACTTGAAAAATTTGCTAAAGATTTTACTACAATTTATAATACTGCTTGGGCACAGCATGGAGAGCAAAAAACTATAACACTCGAAGAAACCATTAAGCTGTTTAAAACAATGAAACCCATTATTGACGAAAGGGTGGTGTGGTTTGCTTATTATAAAGATGAACCTATTGCAATGTTTATAAGCCTTCCAGACATTAATCAGTATATCAAAGATTTTAATGGCAAATTTGGTTTGATACAAAAACTAAAATTGTTGTATAGAAAATCAACAATGAAACGCAAGAAACTTATAGGTTTAATTTTTGGCGTAGTGCCTAAATATCAGGCATTGGGTATAGACAGTTTTTTAATACAAGAATGTGGCTATTATATGCAGCATAAAAACTGGTACGATAACTACGAAATGGGCTGGGCAGGAGATTGGAATCCTATTATGCACAATATTTATAAAAGCCTTGGAGGCACACAAAGCAGACGAATGGTGACTTACAGGTATATTTTTGATGAAACTAAAAATCCATTTGAGCGTCATCCTGTTATGGATTATAAATAACGCTATCGTTTTCTTATTTAGTAAAATCAATATTGATATACAATACACACCAACTTACATTTGCAACTATGCAAGCAACTATAAAACCTTTTCTTAGATTGAGTGGATTAGAACCTTTAATCGTTCGTCCAGAAACAAACTTTGTTAATGTTGGAGAAAGAACCAATGTTACAGGCTCAAAGAAATTTGCAAAACTTATTTTAAATAATCAATACGAAGAAGCATTATCTGTTGCTCGCCAACAAGTAGAAAATGGGGCTCAGGTAATTGATGTAAATATGGATGATGCTTTGTTGGACGGCAAGCAAGCAATGACTACTTTTTTAAACCTCATTCAAAGCGAACCAGATATTGCTAAAATTCCTATAATGATTGATAGCAGTAAGTTTGAGATCATTGAAGCAGGATTGAAATGTGTGCAAGGCAAGTGCATTGTGAATAGTATTTCAATGAAAGAAGGCGAAGATAAATTTCGTGAACAAGCAGAGATTTGTTTGGCTTTTGGTGCTGCAGTTATTGTAATGGCTTTTGATGAAAAAGGTCAAGCAGATACAATGCAACGCAAGGTAGAAATTAGTGAACGAGCTTATAAAATATTGGTGGATGAAGTGGGCTTTAATCCACAGGATATCATCTTCGATTTAAACATTTTTGCCATAGCAACAGGGCTTGAAGAACACAATAACTATGGCGTTGATTTTATAGAAGCCACTCGTATCATTAAACAAAAATATCCTTTAGTTAAAATTAGTGGTGGTGTTAGCAACCTTTCTTTTTCTTTTAGAGGTAATGAACCTGTACGTGAAGCAATGCACTCTGTATTCTTGTATTATGCTATTAAAGCTGGTATGGATATGGGTATTGTAAATGCAGGGCAAATGATTGTTTATGATGAAATAGAACCAACACTAAAACAACTTTGTGAAGATGTAATTCTCAATAGAAATAATGATAATAATGAAGCCACAGAAAAGCTGATTGAATTTGCTACAACAGTTAAAGCCAAAGGAAAAGAAGAAAAAGTAGATGCTGCTTGGCGTAGTGAATCTGTTGAGAAAAGATTGGCTCACGCATTGGTAAATGGTATTACAGAATTTATTGATGCTGATACAGAAGAAGCTCGTTTAAAATACCCTCGTCCATTAGATGTTATTGAAGGACCATTAATGGCAGGAATGGATATTGTGGGAGATTTATTTGGTGCAGGAAAAATGTTTTTGCCACAGGTGGTAAAAAGTGCAAGAGTGATGAAAAAATCTGTTGCTATTCTTACACCTTATATCGAACAGGAAAAAGAAGATAGAAAACAAGCACACCTTGCAGCAGGTACTATTAATGAAGAAAGTGCAGGTGCAGCAACCATTTTATTAGCGACTGTAAAAGGCGATGTACACGATATTGGTAAAAATATTGTGGGAGTTGTGTTGGGTTGCAATGGCTATAATATTGTTGATTTGGGAGTAATGGTTGCTACTGATAAAATATTAGAAGAAGCTGTAAAATGCAGTGCTGCTATTATTGGTTTAAGTGGATTAATTACACCAAGCCTTGATGAAATGGTGCACATTGCTAAAGAGATGAACCGTAGAGGAATGACACAACCATTATTAATTGGTGGGGCAACAACAAGCCGTATGCACACTGCTGTAAAAATTGCACCTGAATATGGCAATGGTGTAGTGCATGTATTAGATGCAAGTAGAAGTGTAACGGTTGCAGGCAACCTTTTAAATCCAGATGCTAAAGAGAATTTCTTAATTGATGTAAAAGAAGAATACGCAAAACTCAAAGAGCAATTTGATAATAAAAAATCTTCTAAAAATTATTTAAAATATGAAGATGCTGTAAAAAATAAAGTGAAAATTGATTGGGAAAGCTACACACCAATTGCACCAACTTTTACTGGCACAAAAAATATAGAAGATATTAATGTAAAGGATTTAAGAGCATATATTGACTGGAAGCCTTTCTTTATAACCTGGGAAATGCACGGCAATTTTCCTGCAATTTTAAGTGATGAAGTTGTGGGAGTAGAAGCAACCAAATTGTACAACGATGCCAATACTTTATTGGATAAAATGATAGCAGATAATTGGTTGACACCAAAAGGAGTTGTTGGTTTTTGGGAAGCTTCATCTAATGATGATACTATTTTTGTAAATAACAATTCATCAACTGTTCACTTAGAAAATTTAAGACAGCAAATACAAAAAGCACCGGGGCAACCAAACCTAAGTTTAACAGATTTCATTAAACCGAAAGACCAAAACCCAAATACCAAAGACTTCTTAGGTGCTTTTGCTGTAACCATTCACGGCATTGAGCCACATATTAAAGCTTTTGAAACTGCATTGGATGATTATAATAAAATTATGCTACAAGCCCTAGCAGATAGACTAGCAGAGGCCTTTGCAGAATATTTGCACGAAAAAACAAGAAAAGAATATTGGGGTTATGTAAAAGAAGAAGCCTTAACCAACGAAGATTTAATTCACGAAAAATATCAAGGTATTCGTCCTGCACCAGGTTATCCTGCTTGCCCAGACCATACAGACAAGTACAAATTGTTTGATTTATTAAATGCTACAGAAAACACAGGCATTACTTTAACAGAAAGCTTGGCAATGTTTCCTGCAAGCAGTGTGTGTGGCTGGTATTTCAGTCATCCACAAAGCCAGTATTTTGGAATAGGTAAAATACAACAAGACCAATTTGAAGATTATACCAAACGCAAAGGAATGAGCAAAGATCAAATGGAAAGATGGTTGCGACCTGTGATGGAATAAATCTGTTTCAAAAATTAAATTCAAAAGTGATACTTTACTACATCATATTCCCGATTTTTTATTTACTCTCTTTACTACCATTAAGAGTGCTTTACTTATTAAGTGATTTTGCATACTTTTTAATTTATTATTGTTTTGGCTACAGAAAAGATGTTGTAATAAAAAATTTAAATATTGCTTTTCCCAATAAAACCGAAGCAGAGAAAATAAGAATTGCAAAAGATTTTTATCACTTGTTTGCTGATACTTTTATTGAAACCATCAAGCTAATTTCAATAAGCAAAAAAGAGTTTTTACGCAGGTGCGAATTTGATCCAACACTTATTCAACAATTGTCTTCTAAGCAGCAAAGTATTCAATTACATAGCGGCCATTTTTTTAATTACGAGTTTATGAATTTGGCAATTAGTATGTATTGTAAAAATAATTTTCTTGGTGTGTATGCACCCATAAGCAATAAAGCATTTGATAAAATTATTAAAGATATGCGTAGTAAGTTTGGAACAATTTTAATTCCTAACAGTGAATTTAAAACAAATTTTGCAGCTTATTCGACTCAACCTTATACAATAGGATTAATTGCAGATCAAAATCCAAGTAACCCAACAAAAGCTATTTGGACAAACTTTTTAGGCAAAAAAACAGCATTTGTTCGTGGACCTGAAGTGGGTAGTAAAGGAAATAACACAGCAGTTTTAATGGTGTACATTTATCCTAAAAAAAGAGGATATTATAAAATTGAAACATCACTACTTACTACAGAGCCAAAAGAAACTGCAAGTGGTTTTATTACTAAATCTTTGATTCAGTTTATCGAGCAAAAAATAAACGAACATCCATCAAATTATTTATGGAGTCATAAACGTTGGAAACACGAGTTTGACGAAGAAAAATACAGTAAGTTATTTATTCATTAATATTTTCTATGTCACATTGCCAATTCATCGTTTCTTTTGTAGAAACAATTGTGCTAAATGACATCCGACCAACAATTACAAAAATTTAACGACGTATATACAAAACTTAATACTCAACAACAACAAGCTGTTAATACAATAACTGGTGCAGTAATGGTTATTGCTGGGCCAGGTACAGGTAAAACACAAATCTTGGGAGCAAGAATTGGAAAGATACTTTTAGAAACAGATACACTTCCTCAAAATATTCTTTGCTTAACATATACCGATGCTGGTACAATTGCAATGCGTAAGCGGTTGTTAAGTTTTATTGGTGCCGATGCTTACAAAGTACACATTCATACTTTTCATAGCTTTTGTAACGAAGTCATTCAAGATAATTTGCACTTGTTTGAAAAAACTTCTTTAAACCCAATTAGCGATTTAGAGAAAATAGAATTGTATAAAAAGCTAATTGATAATTTTAAAAAAGATAATCCACTAAAGCGATACAGAGGCGATGTGTATTATGAAATAAGCAATCTTAGCAACTTGTTTAGTAATATGAAACGAGAAGGTTGGACAAAAAATTTTCTCACAACTTGTATTGAAAAATATATTGCTGATTTACCTTTTAGAGATGAATTTATTTACAAAAAAAAGTACAAAGAATTTAATGCAGGCGACCTTAAGCAAAGCAAGATTGATGAAGAAGTAGAGAAAATGACCAAGCTTAAAGCAGCAGTAAATGAGTTTGAAAACTTTCAAACTTTAATGAAGCAAAAAAGCTTGTACGATTTTGATGATATGATTAATTGGGTGATAAAAGCATTTGAAGAAAATCCAAGTTTGTTAGATACATATTCAAGTCAATACAATCATATTTTGGTAGATGAATATCAAGATACAAGTGGCACACAAAATAAAATCATCAACTTATTATACCAGCAAGATTATACAGAAAGTATTTTTGTTGTGGGCGATGATGATCAAAGTATTTACAGATTTCAGGGTGCTAATGTTGAAAATATGTTGGGCTTTGCCAACTCATTTGCACATCAATTACAAACAGTTGTTTTAACAAATAACTATCGTTCTGTTCAACCTATTTTAGATATTTCAAAAGCTATTATAGAAAAAAATAATCAGCGTTTAGTAAGTCAAATTCCTAACCTTTCTAAAGATATTGTAGCAGCAAATGATTCACTTATTGCATTAAATATTCAACCACAAATTCTAGAATGCACTAGCGAAAAAGATGAATTAATTTATTTAACTACAGAGATTGAAAGTCTTATTAATAAAGGTGTTCAACCAAAAGATATTGCAGTTATTTATAAAGAAAATAAATATGGGGAAGCATTGGCTTTGTTTTTAAAGCAAAAGAATATAAGCTATTACAGTAAGCGTCAGTTAAATATTTTTAACGAACCAATTATTCAACAACTCATATTATTATTAAACTATTTAGCTGCCGAACACGATAGACCTTATGAAGGCGATGAAATGTTATTCGAAATATTGCACTTCAACTTCTTCAATATAAAACCTATTGATATTGCCAAGCTAAGTGTTGAAGTTGCAGCAAGGCAATTTGGCGATAAAAAAACTTCTATTCGTGAATTGCTTTTTACAAAAGCAAATGCACCAGCCAAAGATTTATTTGATAGTAATGGCATAAGTAAAGAACTAAAAAATGCAAGTGTAATTATTGAACAATTGATACAAGATGTAAGCAATGAAACATTGCAAACTGTTTTGGGTAATATCATTACCAACACTGGTTTGTTGGCTACTATAATGACGAGTAGTAACAAACATTTTCTATTAAAAATAATTACTGCTTTATTTGATTTTGTAAAGAATGAAACCAGCAAAAACACTACACTTTCATTACAACAATTAGTTACTATTATTGATTTAATGCAAGATGAAAATTTGGCATTGCCATTAATTGATGTAAGTGGAAATGATAAAGGTGTAAACCTTTTAACAGCACACGGCAGCAAGGGTTTAGAATTTGAATATGTTTTTGTTGCAGCAACCAATGCACATAATTGGGAAAAGAAACGTAAGCCCAATAGTGGTTATAAATTGCCAGATACTGTATTTGAAAATAATATAAATGCCAATGCCGAAAATGATAGTGATGAAGAATTAAGACGTTTGTTTTATGTAGCATTAACAAGAGCTGCAAAGCACTTATACATTACTTATGCTACAAGTAAAAATGATGGAAAGTTGGCAGAACCAAGTATGTTTATTGCAGAAATAAAAGATGCTTTTGCATTTCCAACAAACAATATAGAAATTACTGTTGAACAACAAACCGATTTTGCTTTACTGCAATTTACCAACAATGCTAAACCACAACTTGATAAAATTGAAGAAGAGTTTGTAACACCGTTGGTAGAAAAATTTGTAATGAATGTTACTGCTTTAAATAATTATTTAAAATGCCCATTGCAGTTTTACTATAACAATATTGTTCGTGTACCAAGTGGCCGTAATGAAGCTACAGAATTTGGTAGTGCTGTGCATCACGCTCTTGACCAATTGTTTAAAAAAATGCAAGCAAGTGGTAATAATACTTTCCCTGCAAAAGAAATTTTTATACAAGATTTTGAGTGGTATTTAAACAGACATAGAGAAAATTTTACCAAAGAACAATTTGCTAGAAGATTAGAATATGGCAATGAAATTCTATCAAACTATTATGATTACTACGTTTCAACGTTTAACAAAATTGTAAGTGTGGAAAGAAGCATTAGAGGTGTAATTGTTGATGGTGTGCCATTAAAAGGTAAATTGGATAAACTAGAATTTGATGGCAATAACATAAATGTTGTTGATTATAAAACTGGCAATTACGATAAAGCCAAGAAAGATAAAAAAACATTTGATACACCGAATGAAAAAATGCCTTTAGGTGGCGACTATTGGCGACAAGCAGTTTTTTATAAAATATTATTGGATAACAACACCACAAACCCAAATTGGAATGCAGTTTCAGCAGAATTTGACTTTATTGAGCCAGATGAAAAAAAGGTGTATAGAAAAGAGAAATTAATAATTTCACCAGCAGATATAACAACAGTTAAAGAGCAAATAAAAACCACTTGGCAAAAAATACAAGCCAAAGAGTTTTATACTGGCTGTGGCAAAGAAGATTGTAAGTGGTGCAATTTTGTTAAAACAAATGAATTAGCTGTAGGGTTTGAAGAAGAGGAAGTTGAAGTATAACCTTTTTATTTATTTGTCTTTAACCAAAGCACTTTAACTTCTTTTCCAATTTTTGAATCACTATTTTTTTTGATAACGTGATACCAATTCATATCGGGTGTGTCAACAAAAAATATCTCATTAGCTTTATGTGTCTCTAATGCGGTTTCAATGGTATTAACCATAATGCCCTTTTCAATCCAACCCAACTCGCCAGTTTTATTTCCATCCATATTAAACATAGAGGCAAGTTTTTTAAAACTATAACCAAGATTATAAAGTGCTAAAATATCATTTCTTGCAGAGTCAGCTTGTTGTTTGTTAAATGATTTGCCATCAAGAAAAATGTAACTGAAGTTGTTAAATACAACATCTTTGTTACTAATGATTTTATAAGTTGTATCATTTACAGTAAACAAATTGCCTGAATCTAATTTGTATAATTTAGTTTGAAAATCTAAAGTATCTTTAATAGAACTAATAGTTATTGCCCCTCCCTCTACTTTCTTGTTCTTGGATAAGAAAATTATTAAATCTGAATAGCCCTTTATATTCTCAAAGTAAGTTTCATTGTTTTGAGCAATACAGTAGTTTGTAACAATAGTAAGCAATATAATTGTAAAAATATATTTCATATATAATTCAGATATTTAACATTAAAAGGAATACGAAATTAATCAAGTTCTTAATAAATTGTATTTGCTTTTTTTATCACAGTATTTCATTAACTTTAGTTTTTTTAACAATTTTTATTAGTCTGAAATATACATTACTATAATTTTTAATTGAAAAATCTATAATGATATTCATAAGTTTTTCAAACACATAAATACCACTACACATAACTTTGCACCAGAATTTTTAATATGAGCACAGAAACATTAGTAGCACCTACACTTACAGCCAAAGATTTTACAACAGACCAAGAAGTTCGTTGGTGTCCTGGTTGTGGCGATTATAGTATTTTGGCACAAGTTCAAAAAGTAATGCCTACTTTGGGTGTTCCAAAAGAAAATATTGTAATTGTTTCTGGTATTGGGTGTAGCAGTCGTTTTCCATATTATATGAACACCTATGGAATGCATAGTATTCATGGCAGGGCTACAGCTGTTGCAAGTGGTTTAAAAGCAGCTCGCCCAGATTTAAGTGTTTGGATTGTAAGTGGCGATGGAGATAGTTTAAGCATTGGTGGTAATCACACCATTCATTTATTACGTAGGAATTTTGATGTTAACTTACTCATATTCAATAACCAAATTTATGGTCTTACCAAAGGCCAATATTCACCAACTAGTGAAGAGCATAAAGTTACCAAAAGCACACCTTATGGCAGTATAGATCATCCATTCAATCCATTAGCTTTGGCAATGGGTGCTGATGCTACTTTTATTGCACGCAGTATGGATAGAGATGTAAAACACCTGCAACAAATATTAATAGAAGCCAATAAACATAAGGGTTCAAGTTTTGTAGAAATTTATCAAAACTGTAATATTTTTAATGATGGTGCTTTTGAAATTTTTACGGAAAAAGGAAGCAAGGCTGATGAAGCTCTGTTTTTAGAACAAGGCAAGCCATTGGTTTTTGGAGCTAATAAGAATAAAGGTATCAAGTTAGATGGCTTTAAACCAATTGTTGTGGAAATTGGAAATGATATTAGCGAAAGTGATTTATGGGTTCATAATGAAGCTGATTTTTACAAAGCACAGATATTGGTAAGAATGTTCGATGATCCAACATTAGCATATCATTTACCTCGTCCTTTTGGTGTATTTTATAAAACCCAAAGAGCTTGTTACGAAGATGTAATGAAACTACAAATTGAAGAAGTAATTGCTACTAAAGGTAAAGGCGATTTAGACAAATTGCTTCGTGGTAAAGAGGTTTGGGAAATTGTCTAATCTTTTTTTAGAATTTTTTAACAAAAGCTAGACACCGAAAGTGTGTACATTTACGCATTGCTAATAAGGCATTGCTTTATGAAATATATCTGTATATTTTTATTATTACTTACTAGTTACACAAGTAAGGCAATTGATTCTACAAAACTTGTTTTGCACTTCCCTTTTAATGATCATAAACTTACACCACAATCTTTTTTAGAATTAAAAGAAGTTTTGCAAAACTTTCAAACCTCACAAGACTCATTGTTAAATATTTCAATTGAAGGACATACAGACCAAATTGGTAGTGTTGCTTATAACCAAAATCTTTCAGTGCAAAGAGCTAATGAAACTTACAAATACATAACTGATTTGTTTGGAAAACTAGTAACTAAACGAATCGCTTTTGGAAAGTCAAAGCTAATAACAACAGACACTACAGCAAATGAAATAAAAGAACCATTAATTGAAAAGCCTGTTTATGCACCACCAAGAAAAATAAAAGATATTTTAAATGACACCGCTATACAAGTTGGCGATACAGTAGAATTGCCTTATATACTATTTGTTGGTGGCTTACACGATTTTTTGCCAATTTCCTATCCGCATTTAGATGAATTATTTTTTTCAATGAAAGATAATCCAAATTTAGAAATAGAAATTCAAGGGCATATTTGTTGTGCAGCAGGTACAGACGATGGTATTGATTTTAGCACAGGACGAAACAATTTATCTGTAGCTCGTGCAAGAGCTGTTTATGATTTTCTTACTATAAGTGGCATAGATGCAAAAAGGGTTACCTACAAAGGTTTTGGCCATCAATTTCCTTTAACAAAAGAGAGAAATGAACAGGAAAAAACACGCAACAGAAGAGTTGAAATTAAAATATTAAAAAAATAGTTGCATAGCTAACCAATTTTAATTACGTTTGTTTCTTAATAAACAATCTTCTTCTATGAACAGAAGTATAAAAAAAATTGCAGTACTTGGTAGTGGTGTAATGGGCAGCAGAATTGCTTGTCATTTTGCTGGAATTGGTGTGCAAGTATTATTATTAGATATTCAACCCAAAAAAGAAGAAGGTAAAAAATTTGAGCCTAATAAAATTGTAAACGAAGCTTTGGCTGTTGCGGTTAAAAGCAATCCAAGTCCTGTGTTTACAAAAGATGTGGTAAAGAAAATTAGAACAGGCAATTTCACAGACAATATGAAAGATATTGCCACTTGTGATTGGATTATTGAAGTAGTGGTTGAAAGGCTTGATATTAAACATCAAATTTATGAGCAAGTAGAACAATATAGAAAGGCAGGAACCCTTATTACGTCTAATACTTCAGGCATTCCTATCCATTTATTATCTCAAGGTAGAAGCGAAGATTTTAAGAAACATTTTTGTGGCACTCACTTCTTTAATCCACCAAGATATTTACGTTTATTAGAAATTATTCCAACGCCAGATACCGACCAAAATGTGGTTGATTTTTTGATGCACTATGGCGATTTATTTTTAGGCAAAACAACTGTGTTATGCAAAGACACACCAGCTTTTATAGCCAACAGAATTGGGGTCTTCAGCATTATGAGCATTTTTCATATTATGGAAAAGCTAGGTTTGAATATTGATGAAATTGATGCTTTAACTGGACCAGTTATTGGTCGCCCAAAATCTGCAACATTTAGAACTGCTGATGTTGTGGGCATTGATACTTTAGTAAAAGTTGCCAACGGAGTGGCTGATAATTGCCCAACTGATGAAACTAAAAATATTTTTGAAATTCCATCTTGGCTAAATAAAGTTCTAGAAAATAATTGGCTGGGGGATAAAACTGGTCAGGGATTTTTCAAAAAAATAAAGTCAGAAACTAGTAAAGAAATTCTGACTTTGGATTTAATTTCAATGGAATATAAATCAAGAGTTAAACCAAAATTTACTGCTCTTGAAACTGCAAAACCAATTGAAGATTTAAAGACACGCATCAAAGCATTGTGTGCAGCAACAGATAAAGCAGGAGATTTTTATCGTCAGTTTCATTACGCATTATTTTCATATATCTCAAATCGCATTCCTGAAATTAGTGATGAAATTTATAGAGTTGATGATGCTATGATGGCAGGCTTTGGATGGGAAATTGGTGCTTTTGAAACTTGGGATACATTAGGCATTGCCAAAACTGTTGAAGCAATGAAAGTCAATGGAATAAAGGTTTCTACTTGGATTGATGAAATGTTGGCAAATGGTTTTACTTCTTTTTATAAAGTAGAAAATGGGAAAAGATTATGTTATGATATTGCATCAAAACAATACAAAGAAGTTCCTGGTGGGGAGGCATTCCTTATCTTAAAAAACAATGCAGCTAAAACCATTTGGAAAAATAGCGT
>JAPLER010000349.1 GCA_026391115.1 Bacteroidota bacterium
ACATATCTTTTACAAAAATTTAATATTGATATTTTAAATAAAGAGAATATTACAAAAATTAATGCCGTTATTTTTGGAAATGCTAAGAAACTTTTAGGAGGTACAATGTCCTCAATAGGCAATGTATTTATTATGTTTTTTGTGCTGTATTTTATGTTGGTTCAAACATTTGATGTAGAAATTTGGTTACGAAAAAACGTACCATTCAAGAATAGCAATGTCACTAAAATAATTGAGGAAAGTAGAAATTTAATATTCAGCAATGCTGTTGGAGTTCCTGTAGTTGCTGTTTTACAGGGAATTGCTGGTTTACTTGGTTATTGGATTTTTGGTGTCAATGATTTTATTTTTCTTGGATTACTAACAGCTATTTGTTCTATGGTTCCTGTAGTTGGTGCAATGATTATTTGGATACCAATTGTGCTTTTTCAATTATCAATTGGAAATACTTGGCAAGGCATAGCAATTGCACTTTGGTGCTTATTATTAGTAGGGTCTATTGATAACATAGCACGATTTGCCTTGCAAAAAAAGATGGCAAACGTTCACCCTTTAATCACCATTTTTGGAGTGATGATTGGTATTAATATTTTTGGATTCTTAGGAATTATTTTTGGACCTATCCTCTTTTCAATCTTCTTTTTATTGGTTAAAATTTACATAGATGAATTTGGAACTTCAAATACTAATGAATAGACTCTGATTATATGAGGTTATAAGCCTAGCAAAGCACAGAACAGTTTAATCTCATAGAATGTACATCACTACCAAGCTTTCTTTCCAGTAATGGTATCTAAAAAGTGTACGGCTTTTTTCCAGTAAAAGTTATCATTTATACCAACTGATGCAATAGGGCTTTGATTAATTCCATTTGGATTGAATGCTAAACTATGTTCTTCTGCACTTTCTATTCCTAGCCAGTAGTATAACCCATCTCTCAGATATAAAACACTCAAATATCCATTACTGTTTATCCATAAATTATTTCCATCGTACACCCCCCAGGCACTTCTATTTAACAGATAATTTTCACTTTCTTTAATAAATAAGTGATGATAACCAACATTTTTAAAACGATCAAACTCAATATTAAAGCTATCTGTACTTGGTGTTTTATTTAAAAAATCGGCGTAAGTTTTATATATTCCAATTTTGGTGCTTTTGTCAAACAAAAGTTTTTGATATATATCCTTACTGTAAATATTGTTGAATGTTGCGTCTGAAAATGATTTCCTTCTAGTATGAACGCTATTGGTTATGCAGTTATCAATCGACTCCTCAGTAACTTTTATTGCATCTGCCAAAAGTTCTCTAGCCCAAGTAAAATGGTCTTTATCAGTTTTTTGAGGTAGTAAAACAGTATCAATTATTTTCAAGGGATAATAGTTATTACTTTGATGAAGGTAAATGTGAGCCTTAAAACCAAGCTTCAAGCAAAAAAAATCATCAATATCTTTACTTATTCTAGGCGTTGTATAGTTTATTTTGGAATTAAAAAACCAAAGGTCTTTTATGACTATTATAATTTGATTTTGAGAACCATCATTTGGTGTTGAGAAAATATTTTCATTTTCTCAATGTTTCCTAGTTTACAATTTAGCTTAATTTCTTGTTTTTTTATGAATGTGATTTTTGTAGAATCCATTTCATAAAAGTCTTTTTTCTCTATTTTTAAAAAAGTGCTATCTGTTGCATTAATGGTGTGAACAAACAAAAATGCTAGCACCACACATATGAGTTTTCTTAAAATCATTTCATTATAATTTATCGGTTGTTTCTTCATATTATATAGCCTCAAAGCACTATTATGTTGCTTTAACAACAAACAATATTTATTCTCAGCTCTTCGAGGCTTGTAGCCATAACTGTTCGAAACCTGTTAAGTATTGTTAAACAAATGTGGTGCAAGCTTTGGATTTCCACCACATAGTATTACTATTTCTTTTATAATTGCATTTTCAAGTTCTAGTTCAGATTTTAGTTTAGCAATTTTTATA
>JAPLER010000309.1 GCA_026391115.1 Bacteroidota bacterium
ACCAAGCAAATTAAAATACTTATCTAATAACTCATTTTGAGATGTGGTATTACCTTCTCTTAGAATACAATTCATGAATATATTAGTTTCAGTATCAGAAACCTTTTTCAACTGGATTGTTGGACGAACAACAGTAACTCCTCCAACAAATGCCATAGTATAAGAATTAAACACATCATTCTTATTATCAATTTTGTAATGAATGCTAGAGGAACTCAACCTATCCATTGCGACTTTTACTTCTTCTAAAGAAAAATTAACATTAAAGTTTCTTTCTACTGGGACTTTATCTACAAAACCTGCCATAGATATTAAGATTTAGGATTTATATTGATTTACTTTCACAATTCTAAAGTACAAAATTCTCACTATAAAAATATAAGTTGTCAATAACATACATTATAAAAAAAGAAACTTAACGAATTAGACACTAAAAAAGGACGAGTATCAACTATTTGGCACTATCATTCAATCTAATCAAGTTCCTGAAATTGTAAATGCCAGTATGATCATTGAATTTATTTACAAGATTGGTCTTCAATTTATGTTTAAGTATAATTTCTTGAACCATTGAATATGCTTTGTCGTAAGAACATTTAAATACTTCTGATGCTATATGCTTCTTACCATCGTGTTTATATTCAAAAAGATCAGAATGATAAATACTCAATTCTTTTTTTTTTTTTTTTTCAACACTTACTGCCTCATTACAAGAAAAAGAATAAAGTACCTTCCAATCATTATAACCAGCGTAACTTGTTCTATTTAGGGAAAATTCACGAAATGATTTAAACTTAGAAGTGCCAATTTTTATTATTTCACCACATTCCGATCCAGCAATATATACAAAGCCAT
Organism: Bacteroidota bacterium; assembly: GCA_026391115.1. GTDB lineage: Bacteria > Bacteroidota > Bacteroidia > Chitinophagales > Chitinophagaceae > CAIVPM01. The sequence continues at coordinate 856 of JAPLER010000309.1, forward strand.
ATTGTGAATTTCTTAATGCAAATGATATACTTGCCGTATCACAAACAACACAATGACTATGTCTATCTTTTATTGTGTGCCCTCTTTTGCAGGGGTTAGTATTGAATGCGAAATATAGTCCATTCAATTTCATATACTCTTTAACAGACTTGCTTTCAACTTTACCCTTAAGATCCAGAGTTAAAAAATCAGCAATCTCGTGTTTTTCAAAAAACTCCTTAGCATTTGTAAATTCTTCCATTAATTGCTTATTTAGTTAAATTAATCCACTAAAATGCTTACTATAAAAATATAAGTTATCAATAACAGACACCTTAAAAGAAAACTGGACGAATTGGACACTATAAAAAGTAATTTAAAAAGTACCAATTAATTGAATACTTCCATCACCTTCATTTTTGAAGGTAAAATAAGAACGTGAAAGGCTTTCCGCTCCAAAACTATTTTTACCCGAGTACTCTACGCTGATATTCAATTCATCTTTATTTGAATAAATCATCACTTCAATGGGCCTAAAAGACAGTGTGTTTTTCAACTGATATTTACTATTAATAATCGCACGCATAACTATTGAGTTAAATCTTTCGGAAGGTATTTCGACCTCCTTCAGTGCATATTTAAATGATACATCAAAGGTTTTTCCCTGCTTTGACTCTTCCCAAGTAAATTTTTTACTTTCTTTAGTTGGTAAAACTGTCTGTGACAAACAATTGAAACTAAATGCTAAAAAGAGTACCGCTATAAAATACAGTTGATTTTTTTTCATTTCTTTTTAATTATGATATTGAACAAATCTCTAAAATGCTCTGCTTCTTTTGGGTCCACATCCTTATCATGGATATACAGCCTGATTTTTTTAATAACCTTCTTTTTGAAAATCTCAATATCACTCTGAGTCAATTTCATGAAAACATTATTTTCAAATCCACTACTGTAATCAACATCAACAACTTCAGATGGTCGGCTCCATTTAGTACCATCTGAGAACAATATAATCACACCTTTACCCAAATAAATACCACTACTCTTTATTGATGTTGAAAAATAATATGTTGATTTTCCTTTGTCAATATTTTTTAAAATATATCCTAATTTACTGAGCCTTGGACTATTAATGTCAATTTCACCTGTAAATTCATCAACTTCTCTATTAATTTCATTTTCA
>JAPLER010000170.1 GCA_026391115.1 Bacteroidota bacterium
GTAATACCATTTAGGGGTATTTTAAGCCAGAAGCATTCTGGCGAAAAACTATATTTTATTTTCTTGTCAGATAATAAAGACCATTTGCCATAAATATTGTTTTGTTTTAATACATCACTGGTAAATACATTGTCTTTACTAAAGGTGTAAAATATTTTTTTTTGTTTATATTTTACTCTTACATCATTTACGCTAATATTAATTTGGGTATGCCCGGTATTATAAAGAGTGAAAAGTACAACCAAATATATCAATAGCTTTTTAAACATACAATAGCTTGTGTTATAGTACAGTTTTCTGTTAAATTACAAAAGCCTTTTCAATGCCTAACCTTAAATAAAAAGACTGTAAAAGTTTAAAATGCAATTTGATGTTGCTGAATAAGACTATGGTTGCGAAAGTATTCATTTATACTCTACAAAAAATACTCCTTTGTAGGTATTTTTTGTAAACATATTTATACAAATATTTGCATATATAAAATTATTGCATAATTGATTTTCATTATCAATATTAGTGATTAAAAAGAGAACAAAAAATTATACATATCCAATATCCTATTTTCAAACCGCAGCATAAATTGCATTTTTGAGTTCAGAAAATTGCTTAAGAATAATTATTAAAACTTCGAAAAGACTATACAATAGTTTTCGAAATAAATACTTTAAATATGAGAAAATATTTACCATTTTTCCTCAGTGTTTTTTTCTTCATTTCGTTTCTTTCAGCCAATGCTGCAATTAGAAGAGTAGGTTACACTGCCACTATTCAAGCAGTAAACAACTTAGATTATGTAAATTTTCAGGCAGCACACGATGCTGCTTCAAATGGCGATACTATTCAATTATATCCTGGCGTTTCGGGCAGTGTCAATTATACAGGCACTATTAGCAAACCCCTTGTTATTTTGGGAGTTGGATATTTTACTAACTCATATTATTTATCAGGAAACGAAATTGCAAATACTAATTTGCAAAATCTTGTAGGGCTTATTAATAGCTGTAATTTTACTGTTAACTTAGGTAGTGCGGGTACCATATTTCAAGCATTAAATAGCCTTACAGTTACTACTACATCTCGTGTAGATTCTTTAAATAATATCACTATTAGCAGGTGCAAAGGCGTTTCAGTTGTATTTGATAATTCTGGTGTTTGTAATAACTGGTTAATTGCACAATGCTACGGATTAACTATTGCTCAAACCAATGCTAGTGGCTCTTTTACAGGCAACAGAACGATTACAAATATGGTTATTAGAAATACACTAATTAATAGCAGTATAGCATTGAGTACATCGCCAGTAGGGACTTTTGTTGGTAATAAAATATACAACTGCAACTTTATTTCTGGTGCTTCTCTTTCACTTAACGGGGCTGTTTTTACCATCCAAAATTCTATTTTTGAGGGGCAAAGTTTCACTGCTGTAAACAATGTGAGTTTTATAAAAAACCTTACAACACTTGCTGCAACTAGCAATCCAATAAGCACTAACGCTGGTAGCAGTGGTAACTTATTTAGTCAGAATATCAATAATATTTTTGTTGGTTATCCTACAAATCCCTTGGTTAGTGGTTTTCAAACTTTTAGCCTAGATGCTAGATTTCAACTAAAAGCTGCAAGCCCAGCTACTAATGCAGGATTTTTACCAAGCACCACTACTGTTACAGATTGTGGTATGTATGGCTATGGTGCAAATGCATATAAACTTTCTGGTATGGCTGCTATTCCAGTTTTTATAAGGTTAAATTCTCCTTCTGCAATTTATACAGGCAGCCCCTACACAATGACCTTTAGCATTA
>JAPLER010000265.1 GCA_026391115.1 Bacteroidota bacterium
AAAATAGGGCTTATTCTTTTTAGTATATGAGTGGTGTACAATTTAACATACAAGTGGCAACAGGTGGCAGCAATGCAGCAATGGATGGCATTGTTGCTGGGCTTGGTGCTATTACTAACCACTTAAACACCCTCAATCAAAATTTTATTGGATTTAGCCAAAAAAGTTTGAGTGGCTTTAATCAAGTACAGGCTGCTGCAAACAATACTGGTAGTTCATTGAAAAAGTTGGGAGAAACTGCTTTTCACTTAAATAATATTCAAACTGCGTTAAGTGGTATTAGTAGCGATTTTGAAAAAGCAGTACAACCTGGTATTGACTTTAATGACCAAATGAAAGATTTGCAAGCTATTACTGGTGTAACAGATGATGTGCTTGTAAAAATTAGTGATAGTGCAAGAGCCAATGCAAAAGCATTTGGAATTGATGCCAGCAAAGGAGTTGAAAGTTATAAACTCATCCTATCGCAGCTTGACCCTGAAATTGCCAAAGTTCCTGCTGCTCTTGATTCAATGGGTAGGCACGCTGCTGTATTGAGTAAACAAATGGGTGGCGATGTTAGTGCTGCAACATCTGTTTTAACAACTGCAATGAACCAATATGCAGTAAGCACAAAAGACCCTATTGAAGCCAGTAAAACAATGGCTAAGATGATGGACATTATGAGTGCTGGTGCAAAAGCTGGTAGTGCAGAGTTGCCACAAATTAAAAGTGCATTGGAGCAGAGTGGTATGATGGCAAAAACTGCTAACGTTTCATTTGTTGAACTAAATGCAGCCATACAAGTATTGGATAAAGCAGGAAAAAAAGGAGCTGAAGGTGGTGTAGCCATTCGTAATATGTTAGCTGAAATGAGCCAAGGTGCAATGAATAGCCCTAAGACAATTGCAATGCTGCAAGCTGCTGGCATTCCTATTGAAAAACTGGCTGACAAATCAAAATCATTTGCTGATAGATTAAATTATTTAAAGCCTATTGTTAATGATACAGCAGCAATGACACAATTATTTGGTAAAGAAAATGTGGCTGCTGGTATTGCTCTTGTAAAAGGTACTGGCTTAATGGATGAGTACACTACAAAGCTCAATGAAAATGGTATTGCACAAGAGATGGCAGATACTAAAATGGGCAGCTTTAAAGAGAAAATGGCAAGAGCTAATGCAGTGCTTAAGGATTTAGGCATTAGCATTTTTAATGCAACCGAGGGCTTTATTCCTTTTGTGCAAATGGGAATGGGTGGTTTACAGGTAATGGCAAATTTGGCACAAGCTAGCAGCCTGTTTAGTACCATAGCAGAATCAAAACTCATTACATCTATTATGAGCAGCGTTGTAAGTATGGGTAGTTGGATTGCTACCACTACAGCAGCAACACTGGCACAATTAGGTTTTAATGCTGCTCTTACTGCAAATCCAATTGGGCTGGTAGTAATTGCTGTTGTTGCAGTAATTGGTGTAGTTGCATTGCTTATTAAATATTGGGATAACATTTGGGGAGCAGTCAAGGCGTTTGGCTTATGGGTTTGGGAGCATAACCCCTTTAGATTTTTAATTGATGTTGTTGATAGAGTATTCCCATCTTTTAAAGCTGCAATGGGTAAACTATGGGATTGGATTGTTGGGAAATTTGAAGCTCTTGTGGAATGGTTTAAAAAAGCGTGGGGTTGGATAAAAAGTTTATTTGGTAGTGATGATAACAAAGAAGCTACAAAAGCTGCTGTTGAAGAGTATGCAAAGAAAGCATCTAACACTACCATTGAGGGCATAACAGTGCAAGCCAAAGCAGATGATAAAAGCCCACTGGCTGGCTACAATCCAAAAGACCATAAACAAAAAAACTTGGGTAAGGATATTGGTAGTAACATAACCAGTGGAGGTAGTAAGCCAATGAATATTACTATGCACTTCCACAAGTTGCAGGATCAAATTGTAATACATACTACCAACTTACAAATGGGTGCTAAAGATGCAGCAAGGCAGGTAGTTGAGGAGATACAAATGCAATTGCAAAGTATTGCAGGAACAAACACACAACCAGCATAAAAATGAACGTAAGTGTTATAAACATATTAAACAAGGTATTTGGGGCAAAGGGTATTGCATTTCCACAAAAAGTTACCACAACGCAACCTATTGACACGGCTGCTGGGTTTTCTTATAATGGCTCTCCTTACAATGATGTAAATAAAAACCAAACAGCCATAAGAAAATATACAGACAGGCAGCTTGGCAAATATGAGTTTATGCCTGTAGAAATTGATGGTATTGCAATACCCAATGCTCTTATAATGATTACAGGAGAAAAAGAAATTATTGAAACAAATGTTGCTGGAGCATTGGACAGTGATGGCAATATAGTTGGTGGTACTGTGTTTGAAAAATCATTTGTGAAACCTTATGACCTAACAGTAATTGCTACATTGATTGGTGATGGAGCTATGAATTACCCTGAAGATGAAATGTGGAGATTGACTGATTTATGGAAAAAGAATGATGTGGTTACGCTAAAATGTGCTTTAACAGATTATTTTTTGGAAACATCAAATAATGCTTTAATAACTAAGATTAGTGTATTAGATAATGCTGGAGCTGAAAATATAGAAGTGTTGCAATTTGATTTGAGAAGCAACATTGATTTTGAACTTCAAATTAAATAGTTATGTATTTAGGGGCATTGAGTTGTAAAATAGATTTTGCAGATAAATACACTTTGCGTGGTTTAACTGATTTAGAAATTAAAAAGAGTGTACACACAATTGTGAATACTGCAAAATTAACGCTGCCTCTAAGCTACATCATCAGAAATAAAAATATTAAAGAAAAGGTAAAGCTCATTGATAAAATAAAGGAAGGCGACAGTATAAATATTGCTATTGGTTACGATGGAAATAATAAGCAATGTTTTAATGGATTTGTAAAACGCATTAACCCTAAACAACCACTAGAGCTGGAGCTGGAGGATAAAC
>JAPLER010000322.1 GCA_026391115.1 Bacteroidota bacterium
CTTATTCTGGTCACGGAATGTTGAGTAAAAATTATGATTATTATTTATCAACCTTTAATGTAAACTTTGATAAGCCAGAAGAAAATGGATTGGCTTATGATGAATTAGAAAACTTGTTAGATAGTATTCCTGCACGTCAAAAATTAATGTTGATAGATGCTTGCCATAGTGGCGAAGTGGATAAAGAAGAATTGCAGAAATTACAAGCAATAGCAACATCTATGGATAGTACTAGCAACAAGAGCATAAATACAAAAGGAATAAAACTTTTTGTAGATAGTAGCCATAAAACCATTGGAATAAAAAACAGTTTTGAGTTGATGCAAAATCTATTTGTGAATGTTGGTAAGGGTACTGGAGCAACAATTATTTCAGCAGCAGCAGGTACTCAGTTTGCACAAGAAAGAGGAGATCTTAAAAATGGTGTTTTTACTTACAGCATATTAGAGTTGTTTGAAAAAAATAAAACTATAACAGTAAGTGAATTAAAAAAATATGTAAACCAAAGAGTTGCTGAAATAACAAAAGGTGCACAACAGCCAACTAGTAGAACAGAGACATTACAAAATGATTGGAGGGTGTGGTAGAGAATAACTTAATCAGATATTGTAAAGTGGAGAACAAATAATCGAAGGATAAAAACTTTAATATAATTAAGCTGATTAGATAATCGCATTTTTAAATTACAATGGTCTATAAAATACAAGACCACCTTCTTTATTAGTCAATTTGTAAAATTTTGTAGTTTTTGATAAAGTAAATGAAGCTAGTCTATTCATCAGTTTCAACTTTATCTGCTTTGTAGCCTTATTGTATTCATATTTGCCGGAATTAGAAGTGGTTTCTAAGGTCTTTATGTCTAATGATGTAAATGTGTAGCTATGATCTTTATTGATAACTAAAAAGGTTTCAGTCATAAACCTTAATAATTTACTGTTTTCAATTACCGAATTAATAGAATCTTCGGTAGAAAAGTCCATACCAAAAGTTGTTTTTTGGAGTTTGTCTCCGTTTACCATTTCTTGCAACATAGATTCCTTGTTAGCAGAATCGATTAATGTTCCATTGGGGGATTTAAATTCCATTTTCCATCTACCAATTAGTTCATCAGCAGTTTGTGCATTTAGATGATTATTATAAATTGAAGCAAATGAAATAATAAATAGAAACACTGCACATAAAAAAGATTGCTTACTATTTCTCATTGATTTTATTTTAATAATAAATTAATATTGCAAATGTATATCTTAAACCAATTAACGAATATGAAGAATTATATAACGACAATACTGTTAAGCATAATTTTCCCATCATTGCTACATACACAAACGACTGCAAACAAAAAATCACAAAATGAAAGCTATGAATTAACCATTCAAAATTGCAAATCCGTCGAAATAGATGCACTTGCACTTACTAAAGATAAAAGATATTTATTAAGTACAAATAGTATAGTAGATGAGACTTGTTTTTGGGATATTAAACTTGGAAAACTATTGCGAAAGATAGGAAGTTCAGGCTCTTTTTTGGGTATTTCAGATGATGCTAAAACGGGTCTTATTTGCACCAAATTTATGGCTCAATGGTATGATTTAGAAACAGGGAAATTAATAGGTAAGGTTATGACTACAGGATTTATTACTAGTGCTGCTATAAGCCCAGATGCTCGCTATGCAGCAGTTGGAGTTTACAATTTGGGGATTAATATAATTGACTTAAAAAAAAGCAGAATTATTAAACAATTGAAAGATTCAAGTGCCACCAATATACTTGGTCTTTCATTTATTAAAAATGGAACTTTATTATCAAGTGCCGAATCAGGGGGAAATGTCAAACTTTTTTCTACAAGGGATTGGAATCTTTCTGAAGAAATAAATATGAATTCCTTTCTCCAAAATATTGTTTTCGATGATAATGCAAAATTTTGTTTTTATAATGAAGGATCAGATAGTGTTTTTTTGTTTGACCTCGAGAAAAAAAATATTGCAAATCGGTTCCAAACAAATGAATCATTTTTTAAAATGGCTTTATCAATAACAACTAATGGATTAATTGGAGTTGCTGGCTCGGATGAAGGGAAGATTAATGTTTGGAATTTAAAGGAAAACTTTACTATGAATTCTATTGATGGGCATCAAAAAAAAGTGACTGCAATTGTTATTTCAAATGATGGTAAATTACTTGTTAGTGGTGGTTCAGATAATTGTATTAAATTATGGGATGTAGAACAAAAAAAGCAAATTAAAACTCTCACTCCAACTGAAAACTTAATTAGAAATATTTGTCTAATAAAAGATAAAAATAGACTGATTTATACTTTTAATAATGTAATTAATATTTTAGAATTGACTACAGGAAATTTGATTAAAACATATACTATTCCAATAACAAAACTAGCTGCTGGATTAACAAATGACGAAACCAATTCTATCTCTCAAGTTGAATCAACAGACGATGGTAATTATATATTACTAAGTACAAAAACCAATTTTAGTATTTTAGAAACTAAAACGGGAAAAGTTATTAAAACTTTAAATGTAACAAAACCATTTTCAGTTACGCCTGATTTAAAATATGGTTTATTTTATTCTAGTGCAAGTCAGCAATTTCAATTTATTAATCTTGTTAGTAGTAAAGTGATAAGTCATATTAATCCTAAAACGGATTACATAAATGCGTTGAAAATAAGCAAGGATGGCAAGTACGCCTATACTGCATATAAAGACAATGCTTTTGTGATGTGGGATTTGCAATCGGGTCAAATAAAGAAGGCATTTACTACAAAAGAATCTGGTGTAATAACAGACATAGAAATATCTAAAGATGAGCAAAATATTTCAATTTGTAGATTAGGTGGTATTGTTGAAAGTTGGAGTTTAACTGATGCCAAGCATTTGTATTTTAAAAACCCTTCAATTTCTGAAACTGTATCAAATTCTAATTTAGATAAAGTAAATATATCTGAAGATTTTAAACAAGTTGCTGTTGGACTTGGTTTAACCATTTCTTGCATTTCATCCAGTGCAGATTTTAAATGGCTTTTATTTGGAAAACTAAGAGGAGGAGTATCATTATTTAATACAACAACAATGCTTGAAACTTCTTATGATTTGGGAAATAGTAGTGTAAGGTCTGTTTGTATTTCAAACAATGGAAAATACGGGTATGCACTTTTAGATAATAATGAAATACGATTCTTTGACTTTGAACAAAAAAAACAAGTTGCAACATTTATTTCTACTGGGGAGAAAGATTTTGTAAAACTACTTTCCGATGGTTTTTTTAGTTCGACTAAATTAGGGTTAAGCCAATTGGGTTATGTTAAAGGGCTTAAATATTTTGGAATTGAACAACTCGATGTAAAATACAATCGTCCTGATAAAGTATTAGAAGCTCTTGGAAATACAGATACAGCTTTAATCAACAGCTACCGCAAAGCATATTATAAACGTATTAAAAAATTAGGCATTGATACCACGCAATTTAAAGATGGCTACAGTGTGCCAGAAGCAGATTTTGTAAATAGAGATTCTATTGAATATGAACAAAAAAATAGCCAATTAAAACTACATATACACGCTATAGATAGCACCTATAAGTTAGACCGTTTTAATATTTGGATAAATGAAGCTCCCTTGTTTGGATTAAGAGGACTATCGCTTAAAGCTAAAGATAGAAATGAATTTGATACCACCATTATTATTAAATTATCTCAGGGAGAAAATAGCATAGAAACATCTATCATCAATGCCAATGGAACAGAAAGTTATAAAATGCCTTTATACGTAAAATTTACTCCAGAAACAGGTAAAGTATATACACCTAAACTTCACTTTATAGGTATCGGAATGAATGAATTTGCCAATAACAAATACAACCTTAGCTGGAGTGTAAAAGATATAAGAGATTTTAGTGTTAAGCTAAAAAATAAATATGAAAATGATATTGAAATAGATACATTATTTAATGAAAATGTAAGTACAGAAAAAGTAAAAGCACTAAAGCAAAAACTACTGGCATCTAACATAAACGACAAAGTAATTGTGGCTTATTCTGGTCACGGAATGTTGAGTAAAAATTATGATTATTATTTATCAACCTTTAATGTAAACTTTGATAAGCCAGAAGAAAATGGATTGGCTTATGATGAATTAGAAAACTTGTTGGATAGTATTCCAGCACGCCAAAAATTAATGTTGATAGATGCTTGCCACAGTGGAGAACTGGACAAAGAAGAATTGCAGAAATTACAAGCAATAGCAACTTCTATGGATAGTACTAGCAACAAAAGCATAAAAACAAAAGGGATAAAAATTTTTGTTGATAGTAGCCATAAAACCATTGGAATAAAAAACAGTTTTGAGTTGATGCAAAATTTATTTGTGAATGTTGGTAAGGGAACGGGAGCAACAATTATTTCAGCAGCAGCAGGCACTCAGTTTGCACTAGAAAGAGGAGATCTTAAAAATGGTGTTTTTACTTACAGCATATTAGAATTATTTGAGAAGAATAAAACTATAACAGTAAGTGAGTTAAAAAAATATGTAAACCAAAGGGTTGCTGAAATTACCAAAGGTGCACAACAGCCAACTAGTAGAACAGAGACATTACAAAACGATTGGAGGGTTTGGTGATAAATATTTTTTGTTATTTTAATTATATCTATAA
>JAPLER010000311.1 GCA_026391115.1 Bacteroidota bacterium
TTTTTGCTTTTTTAATAGTTTCTTGTGTTAATAAACTACAAAGAGAAACAGAAGAAATAAATCGTTTGCTTAATCCTGTTCCAAAAAGTTTTTCTTATCAAGACTCTGTAAGACTTATTAATAACTATAAAATGGGTATGAGGTTTTACAAAGCAAATTGTGCAAGTTGTCACGGTATTTTTGGAAAAGGAAAAGATAGTATTCCAAACTTTACTAAACAAGATTATGATGATTATAAAACCTCATTTTTAATGGGAGATAAGACAAACCACGCTGTAATGGCTAAAATGACAGAGGACCAATTAAATGCTGTGTATATATTTTTAACAGGATTAAAGACAAGAAATCCATAAACCCAAAAAAACTCACTTGCTAATTCTTCATTACTATTACACTATAGGTTTTGCTCATTTCTTCATTAAATAATTTTATAAAATTTATACCATTATTAACATTATCAGGTATTTGAATTTTGTGTACACTTACATCATTAACAATTTTCAAACTTTTTTCAAATAAAGTATTACCAGCTAAGTTTAGAACTGCTATTTTAATTGTCTCTGGTTTTTTTGTTTTAATTTTTACATTCAAAAATTCACCTTTTTTTACTATACTTGGATAAGGTTGCTCAATGAAAATAGAACTACTTTTTTTTGCTGTAATTAGTTGTTGTTTTGAATAGTAGCTAGTTCCATCTTTATCTACAATTTTAAGTCTGTAATAAATACTAGAATTAGGATTTAATTTGTCATCAACAAATTCATAATCTTTTTTCCCATTTTTATCATCGCTTACGATAATTTTTCCTATTGCAAAAAAGAATTGCCCATCATCACTTCTTTCTATTTCAAAGCATTTACTGTTAATTTCTCGTTCTGTTTGCCACTTTAAAACTGCTGTATTATTATTCAAACTAGCAGTAAAATAGGTCAATGAAATTGGCAAAGCAATTAAACTTGTACCTGCGTAAATGTAGTCATCATCGGTTCCAGAACTATTATTCGTGGCATTACCAACATAGTAAAATATTACATTTTTATTTGGAGTGTTTGGTGCAGTCCAATGAAGATTATTGTAAATAAAACTATCAGTTGCAGTGACAGATTGAGGATAATAATGACTTAGCTCACTACCATTCAAAATAGCCTCATTATTAGTTGTACTTAATGTTCCAATATCATTATTTGTAGCACTCTCAACTGCTTTCATTGAAAATCCCCAACGCTCTCTATTAGCTGCATTATGTTTAATTTTAATACTTAAATTGTACATTGCTCCAGGAATATAATTACCACTTGGCAAACCTGTAAGTTCTATATTACCACCAACTGAGTTTAAAGGATAATCACTATGACAACTATTGCAATAAACACCTGTAGCCCCAGTATATCCAATTGGAGTTATACTTCTATTTTTTGCCTCCTTTGTACCACTTGTTAATAAAATAAATGTGCACACTATAAACAAAACAATAATAAAATTTCTTTCCATAAAGTAAGTTACTTTAGACAAAGATGCAATTTAAACGGCCAGTTTTATTTATTTAAAAATGAAATCAATATTATGTTTAAGTAAACAATGTGTTGTATAAAATTAACATTAAAGAAATATTTAAAAGATAATTTGATAATTCATTAGTAAGGCTTTCTTAACACGCCTAGTCTCTACAAAAATTTATTTTTGCAAAAAATTATTTATGAAACAAAATTTTACAAAGCAATTAGCTGGATTGCTACTAATGGCAGCTCCCTTCTTTGGCACTGCTCAGCACATTCAAGGACCTAGTAGTTCTCAAACACCTTTTTTAAAGGATACTATGAGTTCTGGCGTTGTATTTAAGTCAATCATCTCTGCAAATGATGCAGCTCCAAATGGCTACAAATTTGCTGGTATTCCTGATGGTGTAGGTGCTTTCGACAATGGCAATGGTACTTTTACAGTTCTTATTAACCATGAAATTGGAAATACCTTAGGTGCAGTAAGAGCACACGGTGCTAAAGGTGCTTTCGCATTTGGTCGTTTTTGCTCTGCAGATTTGCCTGAAGTTACTGCTTTTTATAACAGCAATTCTGGTAATGGTACACAAAACAGAATTTTTATGAATGGAGAAGAAACTGGTGCTGAAGGAAAAGCTGTTGCTCACATTGTTACTGGTGCTGCTGCTGGTGTTTCTTACGAATTACCTTATTTAGGAAAATTTGCTTGGGAAAATGCAGTTGCTTTGCCCCTTAAAAATACTGACAAAACCGTGGTTGCTGGTATGGACGATGGTACTGGTGGTCAAGTGTATTTTTACATTGGCACCAAAACTAATACTGGATTAGATATTGAAAAAGCCGGTTTAACAAATGGTAAATT
>JAPLER010000279.1 GCA_026391115.1 Bacteroidota bacterium
AGTCCTATTCATATTGTCAATTGTACTTGCAGCAATCCAAGCTTGGTTTACACGAACTAAATTTGATGCAATTTTTTCTTCAGAAAATAAGGCGTCGTTGTCTCTAAATGTTTCGCTATTTACTGCACCTGTTATTGCAACACTATAGTCACCTACTTCATCATTGTAAAGTTGATTTCTATATTCTCCTTTAAAATTTTGTAAAAGATATGCGAAAATGATGAAAATGAATCCTAGTAGAACTTTTTTAGCAATATGCATTTTTTTAAGAAATATATAATATAAACCAAAGAAAATAATCCAGATCATTAAGTCATGAAAAAAAGCAAATTGCAACGCCCAAAAAAATTCATAAGCAACTACAGCTCCTATATAATATTTATATTTACTTGGATTTAATGTAAGTAAACCAAATAAACCTACATAACGTAAACCCGAAAGTAGTAATATAAAAAATGCAATTTCCCCAGGTATTGGTAATATGTCATTAGCAATTTTTAATCCTAAGCCCCCAAGCAACCATGTTTTCATAGCGTCTTCATTTAAAACAGCTTGAATTTTTACAAAACTAAATCTAGTACTAAAAATTTCAGTTTTAAACATATAAATACCTGCATGTAAAGCTAGTATTCCAGGTATGGCAATGCTAAAATACTCGTCAGGTTCTACGTTCATTCTGTAAGGTAAAATATCAGAATCATTAAAATTATATAGTATTGAAGGCGATAATAGATAATTAAGAGAGTACATTACCAATGTAAATTCTCTAAAGGCAATTGTACTAGAACTTACCAGAAAAAGGTGTACCATATAAGTAATACCTAAAGCTGCTGCAGTTAATTGTAATGTAGTTGCAGAGCTAAAAGCAATAGCAATTAATAGGTATATCCAAATTTTACTGTCTTTTAACACTTAAATATTTTTATAGTACACTGGCAATGTTAGTGTAAACTGATTCATAATAGAAGTTAGATGGAGTATTGGCAATTTCATTTTTACTTATTGACATAAACTGATTGTAATAAGTATTTATATTGTTAAAATCTACTTCAAAAATTAAAGGGAACGATGTTGTGTTTTTATATGCCTGACACCCAACCATAATATGTGGATACCAAACATTTAAGCTACAAGCTAAATATTCAAATAGTTTATTGGGTGCGTTGTAAATGTAGTTTTTGATATGACCATTATATATAATTAAGCCCACTTGATAATTTCCATTTTTTATCATAAAAGGAATATCATCGTATGCAACGCTACCTAAAATATTAATATGTTTTGTATTTAAATCTTTAATATAACTTACGGCTTCGCTATTAAACTGATTTGTGTAAATATCTAATATAATTTTTCCCTCTTTAGAAATTACAAATTGAGCTAATTCTTTCAAATACATTGTATCTAAACCCAATGAACCTATATAAATAAATTTTGTAACATCACTATTGGCAATAGTGGTTGAGTTTTTTGTTATCCAATTTTTAGGAGGATAATTGGGCATCAACTGATGCTTGCTTTTATTGTATGTTATTGATTCATCTTTCAAAAACATTTCTAACCTGCTTTTATTGGTATGTGAAATCCAAGTTGCTTGTTTATACAATTTTTGCTCTTGCTTATGTAGCCATTTTACTATTGCAGAGTTTGTTTGATACTCTTCTGTTGAAGTGTATTCGTGATAGTGAATAAATAGGTTTAATTTTTTTTTAATTTTTTTATACAAAAATGCTGGTAGCACAGATAAGGTTTCGTAATAAAGTACAGAACTAGGTTTTATTACAATTAATTTAAAAAATGTACATAAATAGAAAAACAAATAATTTGCAATTCTTTTTATTGTTGATGGAGAGTTGATATTGCCACATCTTTTAATAATTATCTTATTGTTTTTGGGTTGATATGCCTTAAAGCCTAAAGGAAAATTATTTGTAAAAACATAAACCTTTTGTTCGGTATTCTCTTTTGCCAAATAATCAAGTAAATTGGTAATTGGAGGATACTTTTCAATTGGCTGAAAATGAATAATAGCAATACTCTTCATTAAATTATACAAACGACTTTAAAACATTATATACTTGAAATGTTCTGTCTTTGTAGCTATATTTTTTATTAATAGCAGCATTGTTACTTAATGTTCTAAACTCATTGGCTTGCTCTTTTGACAGCGATAACAAATAATTGATTTTAGTTACACACTCATCTATGTCTTTATATAAAAAAATTTCTTTTCCTTCTTCAAAAAATAATTGATGTTCCTTGGTATTTGGAGCAACTTGTAGACCACCAATACCAGGCACTTCAAAGGTTCTCATATTATGAGAATCTTCGTTATGTATTCTCATTAAATTAATTTGCACTCGGTATTTTCTTAATGTTTTCCATTGCTCATTGCTATAAACAGGCGTATGTGTTGTAATATTTTTATGCGTTACAAATTTGTCCCAATCATTTCCAAAAACATCTATCTCAATTCCTTTTGCAGCAAGTTGCTCTAAAAATGCAGATCTTATTTTATCTGGATTTCCCAAGAAACAAGCTTTTACAATCTCTTCCTCTTTGCTACATTCGTCAAACAATTCTTTACTTACATCAAAGGCAAAAGGTAAAAAATCTGTTTTTGCATTATACTGTTGTTGTAATTGTTTTTGTATTTCTAAGTTGTATGTAAAATGAAAATCATAGAGACCAATTGAATTTGTTACATGGGCATTACCACTACCTTTTCCTGTAAAAATAAATGGATTATCAGGATTGTAATTTACTAACTTAATTCCTTTTGATTTAGCCCATTTTAAACTTTCTGGTGTAATTTCCATTCCTTTAAAAACCCAAATTATATCTGGTTTAAAGTCGTCGACTATTTCTTTAAACTGGTTGTTTATTTTTTTGTGTATGGATGACAGTCCTAATTTAAAAATAATTTTTCTTAAAATATTTCCACTAAAATAGTAATCATAAAAAATGGATTGTGCAGTAAAGCGTTTGGTATCAACACCAAGTTCAATTAAGTATTTGTAGTAAAAGTTTTCTATTGAAAAAACTTTGTCAGAACCTATTATTAATAATTTCATTAACTATTGGTAATTAAATTTTTTGCCTAGTGTATTTCTAATTACACCTATATCTTTGAAAATAATAAAAAGTACAGTACAAATAGCTACAATGAATAGCATAGTAGCTAATATTTTTTTGTAATTTTTTTCAACAAATTTTTCTATGCTATATGTGCTATTAATCCATGCTAGTATTACACCAAGTGAAATTGCATCCATTCTACAAGGCAGCAATACATAAGCAGCTATCCATGGAGTTTCGGGAGTAATATAAACCCATCTAAAAACATTAGCTAAAAGTATAAATGCAATTAACAAATAGGGTAATAATTTTTTATTGGTAAAATAAATAATAAATGGAATGATTAAATAAAATTGTTCTTCGATGCCAATAGACCAGGTAACAGACATTGCAGTATTGCCCATATGGTTTAACTTAGCCATAAAAACATTATGAAACATAGTAAAATATGACCAAGTAGGAATGGTGTCACTATCGCGTAAGAAATAAGTATTTTTAAATGCTGGAATTGCACAAAGTATAATGAACAATAGTATTAGTAAGTAATAATTAGGTATAATTCTTACAAATCGTCTGATATAAAAAGTTGAAAAATAGTTCTTTTTATTTTTATTAGTGATTAGTATTCCTCCAATTAAGAAACCTGATAGTACAAAAAACAAATCGACACCTGCCCAACCAAATGAAAATAGTTTGGCAAATAATTTGCCTAAAAAACTAGTTGAATCGGTTAGTTGATTATTGATGTAATGAAAGCTTACGACAAGCAAACTTGCAACAGCTCGTAAACCATCTATTTGTGATATTCTTTTCATTAATCTTTTATTTGTGCAACTAAATTGCTTATCATTTGATTGTGCGATAACTGTTGAAACTCTCTGCTAATTTTAATTGAGTATTGACTAAAAGTCTCTTGTTTATTTGTATTAACTATATCTAGTAAATGTTGCTGTAGTTCTGCAATATTGCTATGATGATATACAAAACCATTTTTTCCTTCTTGTACATCATCGTTTATACCCCAACTGCCACTTGTATTGGCAACAATAATTGGACAGCCCATATATATAGCTTCGCTGATTGAAAGTGAATGTGGTTCTATTTTAGCAGGATGAATATACACATTGCTAGCAGCATAAACTTTTGGTAAATCACTTGGATTAACAAAGCCTAAGAAATGCACTTTGTTGTGTGTTAAGTTGTTTGCTAAATCTTTCCATTTTTCTTCCATTACACCACTACCAGCTATAATTAAATGAAACTTTTTTTGTGGTAGCGTTTTTTCTAAATTATACAATAATTTTATTAAGTCATCTTGACTTTTCCAATTCACTAATTTTCCTACAACCGAAACTGCAATTTCATTTTCGGCAATGTTGTATTGACTTCTAAAACAACTTCTTAAACTTTCTTTATTTGCAAATGCTGCGTCATAAGTTATAATGTCAATAGAAAACATCATTCTATGCATCTTAGTTTTAGATACTCCATAAAATTTATAATAAGCTTCATTTGCATTGCCAACAGTTAAAAAATAGTCTTCTTTTTTAAATAAAAAATATAAGTAAGGAAACTTTAAAACCTCTTTCCAAAGTGGTCTTTTTTGTCTGTGTTCTGCGTCACTTATGTATGCAATTTTTACTTTATTTTTTATAGCCCAATTTCTAGCGTGCTTTGCAAATTGATGAAAGTAACCATAATGCACTAAAAGTTGTGGTTTAAACTCACTTAGCTTTTCATCTAAGTTACTTGCATCTAAAGCAGGTGTAGATTGTAGCGTTTTATCACCATTTAAAAATTCGTGATTGAATTCATCTAGGTACAAATTACTCCAACTAATTTCTCGTTTAAAATTAGGATCTAAATATTTTACAGCACCTAAGTTTGATGCAAAAAAAACTTTTAATGTAACGCCCTCAATTTTTGCCCAACTTGCATACATTGAGAAAAAGTGTTGTACTGGATGTGATATAACTAATGCTATTTTAAAACTCATTTTGTTAGTAGTTCTTCTATTTCTTCAATTTTTTTAGTATTTTTTCTATTTCACCAATTTTTTTTGAATACAAATTGCTTTTTGCAAAATTGCTTCGCAATGCTTGAAACGCTGGATGGTTATAGTGTTTTAGATTTGACACTACATTTTTAAATATTGTAGGTAGATTATTATTGTTTGTTCTGCTATCACTCATTTCTAAAAGATTAGGTATAGAAGCATAAGTAGTTATATTGTTAGATACAACTACTTTCCCTGTGCTTAAATATTCCATTACTTTGTGATAATTTGTACCATGACTTTGGTCTTTTAAAATATCGTAACAAATTAAAAAGCCATCCATTCTTCTAAATTCTTGAGCAAGTTCACTAGGATGAATTGGACCATGTAGTACTACATTTTTTGAAACCATTAATTCTGCAATAAATCTTTTTACTTCAGTATCACTTTCGCCACCAATATTCGATTGAATTGTTTTATACGAACCCCAAAACTCGAATATCACCTCTTCATTCTCTTTTACAATTTCTAACAAACAATCGGTATCAATATCTTTTCTTAACCAGTTGCCGGATAACCCAAATCTAATAATGTTGTCATTTTTAATTGGAGTATCTAATTCTATAAATTCCTCTGCTAGTGCGTGATGTATAAAGTGTTTTGGAACATTAGATTGGTGATACATAGCTAAAATTTCTTTTGTAATTGATACAATTACATCACAATTTTTGGCACTATTAATTCCATCTTTATTCAATGGTTCATCTATAGGATTAAAAAACTTAATTGGATTATTGGAAAAGTATTTGAATGGATAATAATCGCCTAAATCAAAACTCCAGATAATATCAATTTTTTTATTGATTGTTTGCTCAATTTTCTTGATATGATAATGCATCAAGAAATGAAATATTTTTTTAAACTTAAATTTTATTTTATAAGTAAATGGTAGTGAGTGATGAATTAAATATAAGTTGCTTACAATATTGTTTTTTTTAATTTGAACAGTATTGGTAACTTTTTCTTCTTGTGGTGGGTTTAAAAAATATACTTCATTGTTATGCTTTGCCAACTCTATTGCATAATGATGCTTGGCTAAAAACATTTTACCCCAAGCTTGTGGCGAAATAATTAGTATTACTTTATTTTTTAACTCC
>JAPLER010000370.1:0-8326 GCA_026391115.1 Bacteroidota bacterium
TGTTTACAGATGTGCTATTTGCAATGGCATTTTTACAATTTATCATTGCAGGCATAAACTCTCCCCAACGTATTAAATCAAATTTTCGTAATGCTTCAAAACATAATTCTCTAGCTCTTTCGTCTTTAATTATTTGTCTTAAAGTTGGCATATCATTAGCACTAAAAGCTGATACCTGTTCTGCTAAGGCTCTTGCCCTTACCTGATTTAAATAGTTTCTTGCATCAACTAAATTTCCTAATTCATTCTCAGCTTCTGCTAACATTAATAAAACATCGGCATATCTAATAACAGGAAAATTAGTAGGTCCCCAATCTCTGTTTTTAGGAACAACAACTTCATAATCTCTTTTCCATTTACCACAATCTCTATCCCAAGGCGATGCAGCAGCTGCTGTTGCTGTTCTTGGTGTTGTATTTGAACTGTAAGTGTAAGTTGGAATATTCCAATTTGATCTTAGTGTATCTGATGGAAATTTTTGGTAAATATCAAATAAATTACCAGTAGGAATGAAAGAGCCATAACCATAAATTATCATAGGATTTACATCTGCTCCAGTATATCGCATTGCCATTTGGCAGGCAAATCTACTCCCAGGTGCAACTGCACCACTTGGCGTATTGCTTCCACTAAATTCAATTTCCCACATTGACTCTTTATAATCATATTTATCTGAGGAATGATTGATAAAGATTTGTTTATAATCTGGGTTTAAACTGTGAATGCCCCTAATTAAAACCTTTTTAGCCCAAACTCTTGCAGAGTCATACATTGGCAATCCTAAATTTAAAGGACGCCCTGCCATTTTCAAATACACTCTTGCTACTATACCTTGCAATGCTGTTGTTGAAATTCTAGAGCCATTACCAATGGTAATAATATCTTTTACTAAAGGCTCAGCTTCTTTCATATCCTTTAATATTTGATTGTAGACATCTATTGCAGGAGTTCTTGGATAATTAGGATTTGAAACTTGTGTAGCACCTTTTAAAATCAAAGGTACATCGCTATATCTGGTAACTAATTGAAAATAATTAAAGCCTCTTAAAAATAATGCTTCGCCTTTTGCAGCATTTTTTATATCTGCTGAAACTGCAGAACTATCTAGATTGTCTAACAATAAATTGGCTGCATTAATGCCTTTGTATAAAGCAGACCAACAATCAGAATAAATTTTTGTAGATGATTGACAATCGTACAATGCTGGTACTGTATTATTATTGTTTCTATTGTTATATTGTGCCTCATCGTTTCCCATTTCTAATTCAAGTACTATATTTCTACCATAAGTTCCATCTTGTGCCAAAGAGCTATAAACACCTGCAATTGCTGCATTAATTTCTGCTTCTGTTTGATAATATTGAGATGGAACCAATACATCTTGTGGGTTGACATCTAAATATTTTTTACAAGAAAAGTTAGTTACTGCTAACAAAATAATAAACGAAAATATTAGAATTTGTTTTTTCATATTAAAGAGTTTGATGGAATTAAAAATTAAGATTAATGCCAACTGTAACCGTTTTTGCACGTGGATATACCGAGTAATCAAAGCCAGGAGTTAATGCAGAGTTATATGCCGAAACTTCTGGATCAAAGCCTGAATAATTTGTCCAAGTAATAATGTTTTGAGCCGAGATATAAAATCTTGCATTGGTTAAATGAAGTTTTTTAATTGTTTTTGCTGGTACATTAAACCCAAACTGAAAGGTTTTTAAACGCAAGTATGATCCATCTTCAATACCTCTTGAAGAGTAGGCTTGTTTTGGACCATCGCCATTTGCAACAAACATTTCATTGTTTTGATTATCGGGTGTCCATCTGTTTAATACAGTAGCATATTGATTTTGTAATCTTCTTCCAGAATTACCTTCAAATACATATTTATTGGCGTTTAAGATTTGTCCACCATAAGAGAATTGAAAAAATAAACTCAAATCAAAATTACCAAAAGAAATATTATTTGTAAAACCGCCTGTAAACTTTGGGGTTCCATTACCAATTATGGTTTTGTCATTATCATTAATAACAAAATCACCATTTAAATCTTTGTATTTTATGTGTCCTGGTTGAATTTTATTGCTAGCAACAGTTGTATTTGAAGTGATATTTGGTTTTAGAGTATAAACACCAGTTGGTGTTTTATCAAAGTCATTATACTGGTATAATCCATCCCAAATAAATCCATACATTTGACCAACTGGTTGACCAACTTTTGCAATATATGCTGGTAAATCTCTCCATTGATTATCCCAATTAATCGTAGATAACCTACTTTCTTGTCCATCGTTTAAATTGATTATTCTATTTTGATTAAATCCAATATTAAAACTAGATGTCCACTTCCATTTTTTTTGATCAATAATTTTGCCTGTAATTGATAACTCTATTCCCTTGTTTTCCAAGCTTCCAATATTTTTAAAAGCAGAACTAAACCCGCTTGAAGGTGGTAAATCAGCATTTAAAAGTAAGTCTTTAGTAACTTTTTTATAAAGATCTACAGTAAAACTTAATCTATTTTTTAGCAAGCTTAAATCCAATCCTAAATCAACTTGTTTAGTTGTTTCCCATCTTAAATTAGGATTACCAAGCGTATTAGGCAACGTGCTGCTTGTAGCAGTATTATTAAAAGGATATGCCAATATAATTGGTGAACTTAAGGTAGTTAAATAAGCAAAATCAGAAACTTTATTGTTACCCGTAAGTCCATAACTTGTTCTTATTTTAAAATCATTAATCCACTTAACATTTTGCAAAAATTTCTCTTGAGAAACTCGCCAAGCTATACTAGCAGAAGGAAAATAACTCCATTTATTATCTGGTGAAAATTTAGATGAACCATCAGCTCTAAATGAAACAGTTGCTAAGTATCTATTGTCGAAATTATAATTAACTCTTGCCAAAAATGAAGCTGTAGTATTTGATGTTCTTAAAGACGAAACCTTAGTTGGAGTACCTTCATCAAGACCAGATAAGCCCAATCTTTCATTTGGTAATTTTGCAGCAGCAGCTCCATATATATATTTGCTTACACCCTGAAATGTAAACCCAGCCACAGCATTAAGGCTATTTTTATCGTTTATTTTTTTGTCAAACGAAAGTGTATTTTCATTTACATAACTGTTTGAAGTATTATAAACATAAGACCCATTTATACCATTAGTTCTACCACCAACTGTATTTGGGCTACCAGCTCTTGTTTTAGTACCATTAAACTCTTCATTTCTGTCAATGTCGTTTGTTATACCTATAAATGTTTTGAATTTTAAGTTTTTAAAAATGTCATATTCAAAAAAAGCATTGCCAAATATCGTGTTTGAAAATCTGTTTCTAAGTTCATAAGAAACTGTTTCAAGAGGATTGAATCTTGAATCGTTAGGATCAGCTTCAAATAAAGGGTCAATACCATCTAATAAGTCTACAGTAGTATCTCCTGTAGTATCGCCTGCATTGGGTCGATACCCCCACACACTAAACATTAAATTACTAGATTGAGAGGATGAATTGGTTAATGAAGATGGAATTGTTCCATAAGATTTCAAACCACTATAGTTCAAATTCATTCCCATTCTTGTTTTACTATTTATGTTATGATCAAATCGTAAACGTGCCTGATACCTGTCATAACCAGAAAATTTTACAATACCATCTTGTTTAAGTGCTGACATTGAAAGAAAGAATTTTGTATCGTTATTACCACCACTTATTGAAAACGAGTTATTAATCATAGGAGCTTGTCTAAAAACTTGTTCTTGCCAGTCAATTGATTTTGCGTTTATGTAGCTCTCGATAGTTTTCCCTGCAGTTAAATATTGCGATTTTGTATTTAATGAGTCTAATTCAAATTGGTATTTAACAAATTCATATGCATTTAAAACATTTACTTTATTGATAATATTTTGTGTGCCATATGAACTATTTACAGAAAATTTTGTTTTACCCGAAGAGCCTTTTTTAGTAGTAATCATAATAACTCCATTAGCACCTCTTGCACCATAAATTGCAGTCGCAGACGCATCTTTTAAAATTTCAATAGACTCAATGTCATTAGGATTAATAGAATTACTATTAGGATTTTCAATTGGAAAACCATCGACTACATATAGTGGTGAATTATCTTGCGTAATTGAATTACCCCCACGTATAACAATTGCACTTGCAGCACCAGGTTGTCCATCGGCAGAGGCAACTGTAACTCCTGCAATTCTACCAGCTAAAGCTTCTTCAAAAGAACGAACAGGTGCTTTTTGCAAATCGGTAATGTTAACTTTTGCTACAGAACCTGTTACATCTTTTCTTTTTTGAGTTCCATAACCCACAACAACAACATCATCTAAAACAGAATTAGCTATTTTCAGTTTTACAGTTATTTTTTCGTTTGATTTAATTGTTATTTCTTGAGTTTCAAATCCAATTGAAGAAAAGATTAAAATAAGTTTATCTGTAGGTACAACCTTTAATATAAATGTACCATCGTTATTGGTTTTGGTTGCAATTTTTTTATTTTTTTGCTGAACAGTAACTCCTGAAATTGCAATATTATCTACTCCAATAACTGTTCCACTAACTGAAGATATTTGTGCAATTGCATTCGCAAAAAAGAATAAACAAAATAACAACGACAGATTTTTTTTAACAAGCATACATTCGTTTTTGGATTGTAAAAATCTGTTATTTTATTTGACTATCCTTTTTTTTTACTATAACGTTTTAGCAATTATTAAAGTTGAAATTTAATAAACAGCCCAATTATTTTGACTGAGAATCAGATAATCTATAATCAACTACTATATATTTGGAAACGCATTTTTTAAATCTAACGAACGAATGGCTACAATTACGCTAAAAGACTTGGCTAGTAAATTAAATTTGTCCACTGCTACAGTTTCTAGAGCTTTAAGAGATAGTTATGATATAGGTGCAGAAACCAAAAAAAGAGTTAAAGAATTAGCCAAAGAATTAAATTTTAGCCCAAACCCAAATGCAAGCAACCTTAGAAGTCAATCTACAAAAACAATAGCCATTGTAATACCAGAAATTGCAAATAATTTCTTTGCGTTAGCTATAAATGGAATTGAGGAAATAGCTAGAGAAAAAGGTTACCACGTACTAATATACCTCTCGCACGAATTACACACAAAGGAAGTATCTATTTTACAACATCTATTAAATGGCAGAGTTGATGGAGTATTGATGTCAATGGCTAGCGAAACAGAAAATATTGATCATATCAATGAACTAATCAAAAACAAAATACCCCTTGTTTTTTTTGATAGAGTAAGAGAAGATATTGATGCTGCTAAAATTGTTACAGATGATAGATTTGGTGGATTTTCTGCAACAAAACATTTACTAGAAAGAGGGTGTAAAAAAATTGCCTATCTATCACTATCTAGCAGGTTAAAAAATAGCATTGATAGATTTAATGGATATAAAGATGCACTTATAGAATCTGCTCTTGAATTCGATAGTGATAATTTTATTGATTGTGGTAACGACAATAAACACAACTTTTCATTAATATACAAATTGCTGACTCGCAAGAACAACAAAGTAGACGGTATATTCTCTGCTTCAGAGAACCTAGTTTTACTTACTTATCAAATTTGCAAGGAGCTTAATATAAAAGTACCACAACAACTTAAAGTAATTACTTTCTCAAATTCGCCAACTTCATCTTTTCTTAGCCCGTCTTTGTCAACAATTACGCAGCCTGCCTACGACATTGGCAAAGAAGCAGCATCATTACTTTTCAAGTCAATTGAAAAAAAGAAAGTTGACTATAGTGATGTTGTTAAAGTATTAAAATCTAACTTGCTAATCAGAAATTCATCTTCGTAGAAAATGAATTACCACATTTTTTTTCTGATTTTACATCAGTGTTGTGCTAAAATAGGTTTACATAAAAACATTAAATTGTGTAAACAATTAGCAAGACAATTATTCAAAAATCCGGATTACACAAAAATCCCCTCAAGAAATTTTGAGGGGGGGGATATTTTTATTCGTAACAGAAACTATTCCACTTTCTAAAATCAGTGTAACAATAGCTTACTACTTAAAACACTATTGCTCCACCACCAACTTCCCACTCTTAAGACTTCCATCTTGATTGCTACTTGGACGATGTAAATGCCTTTGACAAAGCTTGATACATCTTTTTTTTTATGCTTACCAAACCAATGTGTGAATAATATAACTATCACACTTCATTGTGTAATATTTAACCCTATTGAATTCTAGAGTTTTGCTATGTGAAAATTATTTCGCAAGTAAACTAAAAAAATGAAAAAAAATATTTTGGGCATTATTGCTTTTATAAGCATTGCCAATGTCAGTATTTCTCAATCAAATACTAGTAGTAAAACAAATCTTAAAATAGGATTTAAAGCTGGTGCAAATTATTCAAATGTTTTCGATTCAAAAACAGACCAATTTAATGCAGATGCAAAGTTTGGATTGGCAATTGGTGGTTTTGTATCAATACCCTTTGCACAGTATTTTGCTTTTCAACCAGAGGTTTTATTTTCTCAAAAAGGATTTAAAGGTTCTGGAACTATACTAGGGAGTCCTTATCAATTTACCAGAACTACAAACTATATTGATATTCCATTGTTATTAGCTATTAAACCTAGCCAAACATTTTCACTAGTTGTTGGTCCTCAATTTGGTTTTCTATTAAAACAAACTGACGAATTTACAACAACATCTACAAGTACTGCACAGCAACAAGAGTTTAATAATGATAACATTCGTAAAAACATATTAAGTGTTTTAACAGGATTTGATATTACTGGTAAGCAAATGGTTTTTAGTGCAAGAGTTGGTTGGGATGTCCAGAATAATAATGGTGATGGCACATCATCTACACCACGTTATAAAAACGTTTGGTATCAAGCTACAATTGGAGTTACACTTTAAACAAATTATAAACAATTAAAAAAAATAAAATGACACCAAAAATTGGCATTACTGAAAAAGACTTAAATAAAAGTATAGAGCTGCTTTCAATGATACTATCAACAGAAATGAGTTTGTATATTAAAACAAGAAAGTTTCATTGGAATGTATGTGGCGAAAGTTTTATGGAGTTGCATAAATTATTTCAAACACAATATACAGAATTGGAAGAAACCATTGATTTAGTTGCAGAACGCATTAGCAAGCTGGGAGGTAAAACCATTGGTACGATGAAAGAATTTTCAAAACTATCTCTTGTTAAAGAAAATCCTGAAAAATATCCAGTTCAAAAGGAAATGTTAAAGGAATTATTGACTGACCACGAAATCATTATCATTCAATTAAGAAGCGATATTGAATTAAGCAGTGGTAAAAGTAAAGATGCAGGAACAATTGATTTTTTAACTGGATTAATGCAAGAGCATGAAACAGCTGCTTGGGTGCTAAGAAGATATTTAAACTAATATCAATAAAAAAAATAAAATGAAAGTAGCTGTTTTTAGCACAAAGCCTTATGATATTGAATACTTAAAAAAATTCAATATCAATAATAAACATCAATTTACATTTTTAGATGTTGCATTAAGTGTTACAACAACAGAGTTATGTAAGGGATTTGAAGCTGTTTGTGTATTTGTAAACGACCAACTTAATAAAGCAGTTATTGAACAACTTGCAATAAATAATATCAAATTAATTGTGTTGCGTTGTGCAGGTTTTAATAATGTTGATATTATGGCTGCTGCAGAAAAAAATATAGTAGTTGTTCGTGTACCAACCTATTCTCCTCAGGCTGTTGCAGAACATGCAGTGACTCTTATTTTAACACTCAATAGAAAAACACATAAAGCCTACAATAGGGTTAGAGAAAACAATTTTTCATTAGCTGGATTAATGGGTTTTAATCTTAGCGGCAAAACCATTGGTGTTATAGGAACAGGAAGAATTGGTAGTGCATTTTGCAAAATGATGCAAGGATTTAATTGCAAAATTATTGCCTACGACATTAAAGAAACCATTGCTTTAAAACAACAAGATATTGTATATAAATCTTTAGAAGAAGTTATAGTTAGTGCCGATATTATTTCATTACACTGCCCATTAACACCACAAACAAATCATCTTTTTAATGCTACTAACTTTTCAAAAATGAAAAAAGGTGCAATGCTTATCAATACAAGTAGAGGTGGATTAGTAAATACTATAGATGTTATTAATGCATTAAAAACTGGGCAACTTGGTTACTTAGGAATGGATGTATATGAACAAGAAGAAAACTTATTCTTTAACAATTTATCTGAAACACTTGTGCAAGATGATTTGCTTGAAAGGCTACTAACTTTTCCAAATGTTTTAATAACACCGC
>JAPLER010000370.1:8477-14677 GCA_026391115.1 Bacteroidota bacterium
AAGATTTGATTTTAGAAAATAAAATAAAATGTTTATAAAAAATGAAATAGAATTAACTAAAACGATCCTTACAACCACTATGAATATTGAAAAAGAATTTCCTGAACTATCAAAATACATTGAGGAAATGAATGTTACTATTCCTAAAGAAAACTTACCAGAAATAGATACAGCTACATTAAAAGAATATCAAAATTCATTGGATACTTTATTAAAAAACTATAAAATCAATCACACCCCAAAAAAATAATCAAATGAAAGCTTTAAAAAGACTAGGCGTTTTTATGGATCACAGCACTGCAAATCTAATGGAATTTACAGTTGATCCAATAAGAACAACTACTATTGAATCTGATTTTACACATACCATTAAAGAAGATTCATTGACTAAGAGTGAACATTTAATGCACAATAAAGAACAGCATCAACAAGCTGCATTTTATAAAAAACTGGGTGAAGAAATTAAACATTTTGATTCTGTGATTTTGTTTGGACCAACAAGTGCCAAAGTAGAATTGTTCAATATTTTAAAAGCAGATCATCAATTTTCTAAAATAAGTATTACTGTAAAACAGACTGATAAAATGACTGATACAAAGCAACACGAATTTGTAAAGCAGAAATAATATTGCTTCACGTCCTATCAAATCCTGCCTACTATGCATCAACTGTATATGATCCAATTATGGGATTTGGAGGTTTTATGAATTTGAATTTAATGGAATCTAGTTTATTAGATAATCTCAAAACTACTGCACAACTTTTTTTAAACAAATCTAAAAGCCACCTTGCCGATGAAACAATTCAAACTATTATTGAAGAAGGCGATGTGGCAGATTGCATTTTGGAAGTTGCAAAAAATAATAAAGCTGGTTTAATTATAATGGGTTCTCACAGTAGAAAGTGGTTAGAGCAAGTGTTACTTGGCAGCACTGCTGAGGATGTGTTACATAAAACCACACTACCACTTTTAATTATTCCAACAAAAAAATAAATTTAACTAACAAAAAACATTATGGACAAAGAACAAATAGCAGCAATCATTATAGGAATTCTATTTATTATTTTCTTTATCATTCTTTTTCTAAAAGGTAAAAAAAGGAATCATCATCAAGATTTAATTGATGAAGTATTAAGAACAAAAATTGCTGAGCAAAATTTTGAAAAACCAGAGTAATTACAAAAGCAATCTCCAATTACAATTGACTAAATTAACAATTTTATAAACCTAACAATGACAAACGACACAAAATGGTCACTAGACCCATCGCACAGCGAAATTGGATTTAAAGTAAGACACTTAATGATTACTCACGTTAAAGGTTCTTTTAAAACTTTTGATGCAAGTATTTATGTAACTAATCAAAATTTCGCTACTGCCGAAATTGATGTTTGGATTGATGCATCATCAATAACAACAGGCAATACAGAACGTGATGAACATTTAAAAGGAGCTGATTTTTTTGATGTAATTAATCATAAGCAAATTGGTTTTACATCTAGTACAATGGAAAAAAATGAAGAAGATGACAGTTATACATTGTGGGGAGAACTAACCATTAAAGGCATTACAAAAAATGCAAAACTTAACGTTGTTTTTGGAGGAATAATGAAAGATCCTTGGGGCAATGAAAAAGCTGGCTTTAGTATTACAGGCGTTATTGATAGAACTGATTGGGGGCTTGCCTGGAATACAGTTTTAGAAACTGGTGCTTTCTTAGTGAGTAATGAAATACATATTTCGTGTGAAATAGAATTAGTTTGCAAAGAGCAAAGCAATTTTTCATCAGAATCTGTTTTGGTTGATGAAAATAAATCTAGCTTATAAACATTTTGTTATAGCGTTGTTAATTCAAATTAAATAAAATGAGTTAAAACTATTTTGAATGATTTTTGCGTATAATTATTTGTAAATGCAGCTAGAAAAATTGTTAGATAGTAACAACTTTTATAACTGAATTATACACTTACCTTTACTCAAATTTTAAACGTTAAAGTAGTTTTAACTCATTTTATTATAAATATGAATAAGCCTTTTTTATATTTAAGTATAGCTTCAATACTATTGTTTTCCTGCAAAAAAAAGAGAGAACATATTAGCCCAATTGAAGAAAAAATTACTGAGTCTGTTTATGCTTCAGGTGTCGTAAAAAGCAATCATCAGTATCAAGTTTTTTCTACTACAAATGGAATTATTGCAAGCATTTTAGTTGCTAAAGGCGATATTGTAAAACAAGGAGATGCCATTATAAGTATAACAAATACTACTGCAAAATTAAACACTGAGAATGCAAAAATTGCTGTAGATTATGCAGCTACATCTTCAAACTCAGAGAAGATTAATGAACTACAAGTAAACATTGATTTAGCTAAAAATAAAATGGACAATGATGCTTTGCTATTTAAAAAACAAAGCAATCTTTGGAATGAAGGCATTGGTTCAAAAAATGAATTAGACCAAAGAGAATTGGCGTTTAAAAGCTCATCTATTAATTACGAAACAGCAAAACTTAAGCTAACTCAACTCCAAAAGCAAATTGCTTTTCAAGCTAAACAATCTCAAAAAAACTTACAAATCTCTTCAGTAATTACCAACGATTATATTGTTAAAAGTGAAGCTAGTGGCAGGGTGTACAATATTTTGAAAGAAAAAGGAGAAATGGTAAATACGCAAACTCCTATAGCCATAATTGGAGATTCTACTTTTAAACTAGAGTTACAAGTTGATGAATATGATATTGCTAAAATAAAAATTGGGCAAAAAATTATTTTAACGATGGACAGCTACAAAGGACAAACATTTGAAGCTGTTGTAAATAAAATGATTCCATTAATGGACGAACGTTCAAAGTCGTTTACCATTGAAGCAGGCTTTATAAACAAGCCCAATACTTTGTATCCTAATTTAACTTGCGAAGCCAATATTGTTATTCAACAAAAAGAAAAAGCTATAACTATTCCTAGAAATTATTTATTAACTGGAGACTCGGTAATATTGAATAATAACGAAAAGAAAAAAGTGATTGTTGGATTAAAAGATTATCAAAAAGTTGAAATTTTAAGTGGTTTATCGGTTAATGATATTATTTTAAAACCATTATAAAATGAATTTTAAATTAATCATCAGCATTGCTAAATCTTTATTGTTAGCTAGGTTTAAGCAAACGCTTGTTGCTGCTATTGGTGTTACATTTAGCATTGCTATGTTTATTACATTGCTAAGTTTTATGACAGGTTTAAACGACCTGCTCGATGGATTGATTTTAAATAGAACACCACATATTAGATTGTTTAACGATGTTAAACCCACACAAAACCAACCAGTAAATTTAGTACCAGAATATAGCACTACACATAATTTTATTAACTCTATAAAATCTGGTTCAAGTCGTCAAGAAATACATAACAGCGATGCAATACAACAAACTTTAGCAAAAGATGAACGAGTTTTAGGCTTTGCACCTAAAATCATTACTCCAGTTTTCTTTAACGATGGAACTATTGATATTACTGGTGTTGTGCAAGGCATTGATGTATTGGCAGAAAGTAAATTGTTCCATTTTAACGACTATATTACCAATGGCGATGCAACAGATATTAGCAAGGTTTCAAACAGTATTATTTTAGGCAAAGCGTTGGCAGAAAAGTTGCTTGCTAATGTTGGCGATGTGGTGCAATTAACCACATCCAAAGGAGAACTTTTCCCTTTAAAGGTTGTTGGCATTTTTCAATCTGGATTGCAAGAACTTGATAAAACGCAGAGCTATGCATCTATTGCTACAGTGCAAAAATTAATGGTAAAACCCAGCAGCTATATTACAGATATTCAAGTTAAATTAAAAGATATCAATACAGCACCAGCATTGGCAAAAGAATATGCAGTATTGTTTAATACAGATGCTGAAGATATACAAACTGCCAACTCGCAATTTGAAACTGGGAGTTTTGTAAGAACACTTATTTCTTATGCAGTAGGTATTACATTATTGGTAGTGGCTGGTTTTGGCATTTATAATATTTTAAATATGATGATTTACGAAAAAATGGATTCTATTGCAATACTTAAAGCCACTGGTTTTGCTGGTAAAGATGTTAAAAGAATATTTTTAGTAATTGCATTAAGTATTGGTTTTTTTGGTGGCTTAGCTGGGTTGCTTTTTGGTTTTGGTTTTTCATCACTTATAGATCAAATACCATTTAATACTGCATCGCTGCCCACAGTAAAAACGTATCCTATAAATTATAATCCTAAGTTTTATATTATTGGTGCTGTGTTTTCATTAATCACTACTTATTTGTCTGGTTGGTTTCCATCACGCAAGGCAAGTAAAGTAGATCCTGTAATTATTATAAGAGGCAAATAACATGAGCAACATTATTTTAGAAGCAAAAAATATCAATAAAGATTTTCACGACCCAATGACCATAAGGGTTTTAAGTGATATTAATTTTTCTATCAATAAAGGAGATTTTGTTTCAGTTACTGGAAAATCAGGTTGTGGCAAATCTACATTGCTATATATTTTATCTACAATGGATACTGATTATGAAGGTGAATTATTTATTGATAATGAACCTATGCACAATAAAACAGAACCACAACTTGCCAAAGTAAGAAACGAAAAAATAGGTTTTGTTTTTCAATTTCATTATTTGTTAAATGAATTTTCTGTTTTAAGAAACGTGATGTTGCCAGGATTAAAATTGCAAAAATATTCTGAAAAAGAAGTTGAACATAGAGCCATAGAAAAATTGAAGATGCTAGGTATAGAAAATCTTGCCAATAAAAATGCACTACAAATTTCGGGTGGCGAAAAACAACGTGTAGCCATTGCACGTGCATTAATAAATGACCCACATATTATTATGGGCGATGAACCCACAGGCAATTTAGATAAAAAAAATAGTGAAATTGTTTTTAATGTTTTTAAGCAACTTGCTGAAGAATATAAACAAACTTTACTTATTGTAACCCACGATCAAAGCTTTGCTGATAGAACCCACAGAATTATTGAAATGGAAGATGGTAAAATTATTAAATAATTTATTGTACATCTTATTACTACTCTTTTACGCTACATAAAGTGTGAATATTGAAACTTTAAAAGCCAATTGTATAAAGCTTTTCAATGCAGCTGTTGTCATCTTTGCATTGTGGAAATTCTTTCACAATCTTAAAAATAATAAAATGAATACTACTGAACTGAAAGGTAATTGGAATGAACAAAAAGGGAAATTGAAAAAAAAGTTTGCCGAATTAACAGACAACGATTTAATGTTTCTGGAAGGCAAAAAAGATGAAATGCTTGGGCGACTTCAAATTAAACTGGGCAAAACAAAAGACGAATTACATAAAATTTTATCAACACTTTAATTAAACTATAAAATAAAAAAATGAAAAAAATATTATCATCAATAACAGTAATAGCTTTTACAACTGCAATAATTGTAACAAGCTGCTCTTCACCAGAACAAAAAATAGAAAATGCCGAAGCAAAAGTTGTTGAAGCAAAACAAGATTCAGCTAAAGCAGTTGTAAATGCTGCCAGTGCCGATGAGTGGAAGATGTTTAAAAATGATGCAGAAGCTACTATTAAGAACAATGAAATTCGTATTGGTAATTTAAAAATGAAAATGAAACAACCAACCTCGCCAAATGATTTAGTGTACACCAACAGAATTAATGATTTGGACCAACAAAATCAAAATCTAAAACACAAAATTGATGTGTATGATAAAGAACATAGCGATTGGCAAGTGTTTAAAAACGAGTTCAATCACGATATGGAGGGATTAGGAAAAGCTTTTAAAGATTTAACTGTTACTAATCAAAAATAAATAGAACAATAATAAAATAAAAGGCTGGTTTATCCAGCCTTTTTAGTTATGTATAAGCCTAAAGTAATAATTATTGGAGCTGGGTTTGCTGGCATTCACTTAGTAAGAAAATTAGATGAAAATTTATTCGACATACTGTTAATAGACAAAATAAATCATCATCAATTTCAACCTCTATTTTATCAAGTAGCTACATCTCAGATAGAACCATCAAGTATTTCATTTCCTTTAAGAAACTTATTTAATAAAAATAAAAATGTACAAATAAGACTTGCTGAGGTGGAACGTATTAATGAAACCACCAACACTATAGATACAACTATTGGTTCTTTTGCATACGATTATTTGATTATTGCCACAGG
>JAPLER010000370.1:14721-27501 GCA_026391115.1 Bacteroidota bacterium
AGGTTGTACAAGCAATTTTTTTGGGAATAAAAATATCAGTAAGTATGTCTTTACACTAAAATCTACTTACGATGCTATTGCAATAAGAAACCACATTTTACAAACCTTTGAAAACATCATATCTGCAAACGAAAAAGATAAAGAAAGTTTACTAAGTCTTGTAATTGTTGGTGCTGGCCCAACAGGTGTTGAGTTAGCAGGAGCATTTGCTGAAATAAAAAAGAACATATTGCCTAAAGATTATCCTGGCATTGATTTTTCTACTTTTAAAATTATTTTAATTGAAGGTAGTGAACACACTTTAAATAGTATGAGCTGTGATGCTAAAAGTGCATCTAAAATCTACCTAGAAAAAATGGGGGTTAATATTCTTACTAAAACATTTGTAAGTGATTATGATGGCCAAACTTTAATACTAAACAATGGTAAGAACATTAAAACCAAAACAGTAATATGGGCTGCTGGCGTTACTGCTAATAAAATAGAAGGGCTGTCTGAAACTTATTTTACAACTGGCAATAGATTAAAAGTAGATAGTATCAATAAAATTGATGGTACTAACAATATATTCACTGTTGGCGATATTGCATTAATGCAAACTATTAAATATCCAAATGGTCATCCTCAGTTAGCCAATGTAGCTATACAGCAAGCAAAAAATTTAGCAAGTAATTTAAAGAAAATATTTTTGGAAAAACCTACAAAACCATTTGTTTATAAAGATTTAGGTTCAATGGCAACCATTGGTACAAACAAAGCTGTAGTAGATTTACCATTTATTCATTTCAAAGGATATTTTGCTTGGCTCATCTGGATGTTTTTACACTTGATGCTTATACTTAGTGTAAAAAATAAGCTCATTATTTTTATTAATTGGGCTTGGGCATACATTACAAAAGATACATCCTTAAGATTAATACTCAAACCGAAAAATAATTGAAAAATACTTATCATCACACAGAAAGAATTTTTGAAAAAGTTACAACATTCATCACAGCACTTTTGGGCAATTCGATAACATTTATAATAGTGTTGGGTATTACAACTTATTGGTTTTGTAATAAACAGTTTTATACGCAAAATATTCACGATAGCATTAGAGATGTTATTGTAGGTATTAGCTTTTTAAGCTTGTTCATTATTCAAAAAACTTTTAACCGTTTTTCTGGTGCATTACATTTAAAATTAAATGAACTTGTAGCATCTAATATAAAAGCCAATAATGCTATAATTAATGTAGAAGAAAAAACTGAAAGAGAGATACTTGAACTTACAAAAGATTATGCTGAAATAGCAGAACTAGCAAAAGAAATTGATGCTAAACTTTAAGCAAACATTATTCTACAAACCAAGAATAATGCAACATATAGCCATAATGGTGTAATGTAAAACAATAATCGTTTAATCATCTTTGCACTTCATAACAAAATTAACAAAAAATGAAAAAATTATTACTTCTTATATGCATTGCATTTGCATTAAATACTAATGCACAAACGGCAGATAAAAAATGGAATATTGGTGTTCACGCAGGTGTAAGTCAATACAATGGCGATCTTGGTAACGACTTTTATAGTACCAATATGCATGCCTATGGTGTAGGTGCTATATCCATTTCAACTTATCTTGGTAAACATTTTGCCCTTGATTTTATTAGCCACAAAGGACGTATTGGAATTGATAGGCCTAATGAATATTTTAGAAGCAGTTTTACATCTGTATTAATGAATCTTAGATATAATATTTTAAAAAGTAATGCTGCTGTAAATCCATATTTATTTGTTGGTGGTGGTGGTATTTTGTTTGATAAAAATATTGATTTGGGTAAAGATAATATTAAGACAAAAATGGATTTTGCAACACCTTCTTTTGGTGCAGGATTAAATATTAAAATGGGACCTATTGTAAGTTTTAATATTCAAGAAACATTTATATATTCTAACACCGATACAAGAGATGGCATTAAAGCAGGCAATCATGATGCTTACTTATTTCATACTGCTGGCTTAACATTTAGTATGGGTAAAAAGAAAGATAGCGATAAAGATGGTGTATCAGATCATTTTGACAAATGCCCTAACACACCCAATGGAATTGCGGTTGATAGAAAAGGTTGCCCATTAGATAGAGATAATGACGGAGTTGCAGATTATATTGATGCTTGTCCAGATGTTGCTGGCACACTAGCATTAAAAGGTTGTCCAGATAAAGATGGGGATGGTGTTGCTGATAAAGATGATAGATGCCCCGATATTGCAGGCAGTATGGCAATGGGTGGTTGTCCTGATAGAGATAATGATGGCGTTGCAGATATTGATGATAAATGCCCTGATGCAGCTGGATCAAGATTTTTAAATGGTTGCCCAGATACAGATGATGATGGCGTTGCAGATATTAATGATAAATGCCCTAATACAAAAACAGGATACAAAGTTGATGCAAGTGGTTGCCCTTATGATAATGACAAAGATGGTATTGTTAATGAAGAAGACAAATGTCCAAACGCAGCAGGGTCAGCAAGTTTAAAAGGTTGCCCAGATAGTGATGGGGATGGTGTTGCTGATATTGAAGACAGATGTCCTAAAATAAAAGGAACAATAGCAAATAAAGGTTGCCCGGAAATTGCCAAAGAAGATGTAATTAGGATTACAAGAATTGCAAGCAAAATTTTCTTTGAAAATAATAGCGATAAATTGAAAGTAGCTTCTCTTGTGCAACTAGATGATTTAGTAGCTATATTAAATAAATACGAGGCAGCAAATTTAACAGTAGAAGGTCATACTGATAATGTTGGAAAAGATGAGGCAAATATGACCCTTTCTCAAAAACGTACAGAAGCCGTTACCAAATATTTAGTATCTAAAGGAATATATATTAGCAGATTAACTGCAACTGGTTTTGGAGAAACAAAACCTATTGCAGATAATAAAACTTCTCTCGGTCGTGCAAAAAACAGAAGAGTTGAATTAAGAACTTCTTATTAATAAAAAAATTTTCGAGGGTTGATTTTTGAAGAGCTGTCTCGCAAGGGGCAGCTTTTTTATTACCAAATCAAGCATTGTATTATTTGTAATTAATTAATGTTATTTAAAAAATCATATTCAAACTAATAATAATTTTATAACCTTTCAGAAGCATTGTGTAATAACAACAATAACTAAAATACCAACTTTACTAATGCTTAAAATTGCTTCATTTATTTTCTTGTTTATAATCATTTTTTTTACCAATTGTAAAAATGCTAGTCAAGAAAACAAAACTACAACCCAATATTTTGACACTTTTCAATTGCATACTTTTTTAGAACAGCATTTAATTGAAAAAAATCAACAGAATGACATTAAAGCATTTTATCAACAAAGAGATAATGCATTTGTTTGGCTGAATGATTCTGGGTTAAATGAATATGCAAAAAGTTTTATTGAATTATTAAGCAATGAAGATAGTTTACAAAAAACAAATAATGCAACAAGCAAACAAAAATTTCAAAAACTGTATTCTACAATTTCTAGTAATACTAAATTTAACATTAAAGACAGTGCTACTAAAGCATTTGAATTTTTATTAACCACAATTTTTTTAGACTATGCACAACAACATTGGGAAGGCATTAGTGAAGAAAAAATAAAGCAATCAGGATGGTTTATTACAAAAAACAATATATCTGCTACACAACGCTTGAATATATTTTTAAAAAATGATATTAGTAAAAATCCTTCCTATCTCCCAGTAAATCGTCAGTATGCATTGCTCAATGATTATTTTAAAAAATACATTGCAATTGAAAAAAAAGGTGGCTGGAAAAATTGGACTAGCAATATAAAAGGGTTTAAAAAAGAGGATTCATCAGCAACAATTTCACTAATAAAACAGCAACTTGTTTTGCAGGAAGATTTAGTTACAAATGATAATACTAATGTGTTTAATGATGCACTTGAAGTAGCTGTAAAAAAGTTCCAAAAAAGATTTGGGCTTAATGAAGACGGCATTATTACTGGTAAAACTTTAATTGAAATGAATATTCCTCTTCGCCAAAGAATACAACAATTGATGGTAAATATTGAACGTAGTAAATGGATGCCTATTGAACAACAAGGCGATTATTTGGCAGTAAATATTCCCGATTTTAAATTGCTTGTTTATAACAATAATAAACTTGAATGGAGTTGTAATGTAGTGGTAGGTAAATCCCAAATTTCTAGCAATACAATCATTTTTAATGACTCCCTTGAAAACATTGTGTTTAGTCCTTATTGGAATTTACCATCTAGCATTATGTTTAAAGAAACTTTACCAGCAATGAGTAGAAACGGACAATACTTAAACAATCATAATATGGAGATTATTAATAATAATGAACAAATTATTGCTCAATCACAAATAAAGCAAAGCCAGTTAGGTAAAAATTTTCCATATATGATACGTCAAAAGCCAGGAAAGAATAATGCATTAGGTTTAGTGAAATTTTTGTTCCCTAATAATTATAACATTTATATGCATGATACACCTGAGAAATCTCTATTTGAAGAGTCCAACAGAATGTTTAGCCACGGCTGTATTAGAGTAAAAGAGCCTGTAAAGCTTGCAAAATTTTTATTGAGAAAAGATACAAGTTGGACAGATGAAAAAATTTCAAATGCAATGAATAGTGGAAAAGAAATTTATGTAAAAATGAAGAACAAAGTACCAGTATACATTGCCTACTTTACTGCCTGGGTAGATAGAGCTGGAAACTTAAATTATAGAGATGATATTTATCATCACGATGTTAAAATGAAACAACTCATATTTTAATTTAATCGACTATTAAGTCATATTATGCTACTTTACATCCAACATATAAATTGTGGTATCATTTATGTGTTATGAATTGTATGCATAAAACTTCTCAATATATTATCACAGTCTTTCTAGTATTGGTTTTGTTATTCAGCACAAAAGCCAGTAATAGTTGTTACAACAAAACGATTGTTGTAAAACAAACTTGTTTGTATGATGAGTTACAACTAGCTACATTAGGCTTAAGTAAACCCATTTTTGAAAAAGCAATTGCAGAATGGAATATTTTATCTGCAAGAGAACATATAGAGAAAAATAACATTTTATCTATTGCTGATTTATCACAATCTTCAAAAGCTAAACGACTTTATGTAATTGATATCGAAAACAAAAAAGTACTATTTAATACCTATGTAGCACATGGCAGAAATTCTGGAGACGAGTTTGCTTCATCATTTTCAAACAAAGAAAATTCATATCAGTCTAGTTTAGGCTTTTATATTACTGCCAATACTTATCAAGGAGCACACGGCTTATCATTAAAATTAAAAGGTATTGAAAAGGGTATAAATGACATTGCAGAAACTAGAGGTATTGTAGTGCACGGTGCATCTTATGTAAGCGAATCTTTTATTAATAATTTTGGAAGATTGGGTCGCAGCCAAGGCTGTTCCCTATCACTAGACAGAAAATATTCATATGATAATAATATAAGTAACTAATAAAGTTGTGTAATGATTGCTATCATTAGCAAACGAACTTTCTATCAAAACACTATTTTATATATCAACCTGTGAAACAAAAAATCATTTCAATTTATCAATTCGCAAAACAAGTTATTGATGAATTTAGTAACGATAACGCTTTAAAATATAGTGCGTCACTTTCTTACTATACTATATTTTCAATTGCACCTTTATTGATTATAATCATTTCAATTTGTGATGTATTGTTTAACAAAGAAGCAATGCAAGGGAAAATTTATGGAGAAATAAAAAATCTTGTTGGTAGCGACGCTGCCCTACAAATTCAAACAACAATTCAAAATGTGCATCTGTCAAACGATTCTTGGGTAGCAAGTATCATTGGCGTTGTTACACTGATACTTGGTGCAACAGGAGTTTTTGGAGAAATTCAAGATTCTCTCAATAGAATTTGGGGTTTGAAAGTGAAGCCCACAAGCGGCTGGTTTAAATTAGTAATTAATCGTTTGCTATCCTTCTCTTTAATTTTAAGTTTGGGCTTTGTATTTATGGTTTCATTAGCATTAAATGCAATTGTACTTGCAATTGGCAGTAGAATTAACAACTTATTTTCAGGAAGCATTTATAATTTTATTCCTCTCATTGAAAACATACTTTCATTGGGTATTACCACAATAATTTTTGCATCTATATTTAAAATTTTACCTGATGCAAAAATTAAATGGAAAGATGTAATAGTGGGTGCATTGTTTACTGCTGTACTATTTGTTTTGGGCAAATTTTTAATTGGATATTATTTATCTACAAGTAAATTAAACACAATGTATGGTGCTGCTGGCTCTATTATTATCATTCTTTCTTGGACATATTATAGTTCTGCAATTTTATATATGGGTGCAGAGTTTACAAAGGTTTATGCCTTGCGATATCATAGAAGAATTGCACCTAATAATTATTCTGAATGGATAAAAGTTGAAGAAGTGCATAAGGAGAATGTAGTTTCTTCTGTTGAAGAAAAATAATATATTACCATAACACAACAACTTAATGTGTGAAATATGCAATTAATTTCAATAGTTGCATAATATTATAACACTATAGAATTATCAACTTTGTATCAATATTTTTCAAATTAAATATTGATTACAAAAAATGAAAACAACAAAATTTTTACTAGCAAGTATGCTATTTATTAGCCTTATTTCTACAAGTTGCAAAACGTGGAATAAATCTCAAAAAGGAACTGCGATTGGTGTAGCTGGAGGTGGTGCAGTTGGTGCTGTAATTGGCAAAGTAGCTGGCAACACAGCGTTAGGTGCTATAATAGGTGCAACTGTTGGTGGCGTTACTGGTGCTCTAATTGGACATAAAATGGATAAGCAAGCAGAAGAAATGCAAAAGAATATTCCTGATGCAAAAGTTATAAGAGTGGGCGAAGGAATTGTTATAGAATTTAATAGTAAAATTTTATTTGGCTTTGATCAATCAAATCTTTCCACAAATGCTCAAAGCAATTTAGACCAATTAGTAACAGTGCTTCAAAAATATCCAGATACTAATATTGAAGGTCAAGGGCATACAGACAATACAGGTTCAGCGTCATATAATAAAACTTTATCAGAACGTAGAGCCGCTGCTGTTTCAAACTATCTATCTCACAATGGTATTGCTGCTTCAAGACTTACAGTTAAAGGGTTTGGAGAAACTGCTCCTAAATATGACAATAGTACAGAAGATGGACAAGCACAAAATCGTAGGGTTGAATTTTTAGTTACTGCCAACGAAAAAATGAAAGCAGAAGCAAATAAAGAGGCAGGGAAATAATTGTTAATGGTTAATAGAGTATTTATGGAAAATAAAATTATTAAAGCAACAAATCAACGCCCAGTATCAAATCATATTATTGATGCAAGCATTGTAAACATTGACATTTTAACATTTATAAAGCAAATTAAAAATGAAACAGCGTGGAAAGAAAACGACAGAAATGCAATAACCGTTTTTAAAACAAATGGACTAAGTATTGTATTAATTGCTTTGCATCAAAATGCTGAAATGACAAAGCACAAAACAAATGAATTAATGAGTATTCAAATGCTAGAGGGCGAAATAGAATTTAGTACAAATGATGAGTCTTTCAGCTTAAAAGATGGACAAATGATAGCAGCACATAGTAGACTTGAACACAGCATATTGGCTTTACAAGAATCAGTTTTCTTATTAACTGTTACTACATCTACAAAACAATTTATTGACTAATTAACACAAAATTTTGTTTACTTAAATAAAAAATATTTATAATAATACTGGCAATGTTTCACTCAAAGCTAGATTATTTAAAGAAAAAAGAAAAGAGGCCAAAATAAATTATTAAATCATTAAAAGTGATTTAATTTTCGCTAGACATTAATATGACAAAAATCACATCCCAACTTGTTATAAGTCAAGTAATACAACAATTACTAAATGTAACTTGCATTCGTTAATTTATTTATATGAAAACAGTAAAACAAATTTTAGAAAGCAAACCATCGTATTTTAACGTGGTTACACCAGACACAACAGTATTAGATGCTTTAAGGGTAATGAAGAATGAAAATTTAAGTTATGTAATTGTGATGGATGAAGAAAAATATCAAGGTGTTATGAGTGAAAAAGATTACTCTCGAAAAGTAATTCTTGAAGGCAAAGATTCTACCAACACATGTGTAAAAGAAATTATGGAAGATGATATGCTACCGTTTATTGATATTAATGATACATCAGATAAATGCCTTGCAATGATGAATACTTTTAAAGCTAGATATTTGCCTGTTCTAGATGATCAACATTTTAGAGGTGTGATTACACTACACGATATTATGAGAATTATATTAGCCGAAAAAATTAGCACCAATTCATTGAATTTTTTTAATGATGATTATTAAACATTAAAAAGATTGTGCAGTGTTTTAGAATGTATGCTACAATATGTAAACAAAAAAGGGGGCTATCTTAAGTTTATGCTTTAAAATAGCCTTTTCTAAATAAATCAGCTAAACATAAATAAAAAAATGTTAGTATTAATGTTTGCAAACCATTAATCATTGGTCTCGAGATTTGTTGCATATAAAAAAAATAATAAAAAACCCCTTCTCAAGTATTTAAGCCTATATTTACAAAATACAGGATGCTTTAGTTACTAAAGAGTGTTCGTTATAATTTTCAAATGCAAAACAATTGTGAAAATGAAACCAACACCTCTACCCATCAATCAAAAGACACTTTCTAAAAAAATAGCTACGAAAAAAGTTACTACAAGAAAGGCTGTTACAAAAGAAATACAAACAAAAAAAACATCTATTCCACCCAAAAACAATGATGCATTAAACCTATTTACTGTTGTTGCTATTGGTGCATCAGCAGGTGGGTTAGAAGCCATTACACATTTGCTGCAAAGTCTTTCACCAACTACAGGTATGGCATTTATTTATGTGCAACATCTGAGTCCTGATCATAAAAGTATTTTAAGTGAACTACTTTCTAAGACCACAAAAATGAAAGTGCAGGACATAGAAGATATGGAGAAGATGGAGCCCAATAATGTGTATGTAATTCCATACAACAAAGCAATTGAAGT
Organism: Bacteroidota bacterium; assembly: GCA_026391115.1. Taxonomy (GTDB): domain Bacteria; phylum Bacteroidota; class Bacteroidia; order Chitinophagales; family Chitinophagaceae; genus CAIVPM01. The sequence continues at coordinate 23,824 of JAPLER010000370.1, forward strand.
AACTGATGGACATATAAAATTATTGCCACGTCCTTCAAAATCTTACATTCTTTCTATTGATATTTTATTTTCTTCTTTAGCCGAAACACATAAAGAAAATGTTATTGGTATTGTGCTTTCAGGAAGTGCAAATGATGGTACACAAGGACTAAAAGAAATTAAAACTGCAGGAGGAATCACATTTGCACAAGATGATTCTGCAAAGTATAGTAGTATGCCAAAGTCTGCGATTGCTGCTGGCGTAGTTGATTTTATTTTATCACCAAAAGAAATAGGTAAAAAAATAAATTGGATGAGTAAGCATCCATTCATCAAAAGAAATGGCGTTAAACATTTAGCCGAAGATGAAATTGATAATAACAATCTTGACCTAAAGTTTATACTGCAATATGTGTATAAAAAAAAGAATGTTGATTTTAGTTATTATAAAATGAACACCATTAAACGTAGAATTTTGCGAAGAATGGTAATTCATAAAATTGCTACTTTAAAACAGTATGCAAAATATCTTGAAGAAGAAGGGAATGAAGTGAATTTATTATATAAAGATTTACTCATTAACGTTACCGAATTTTTTAGAGACCCCGAAGCATTTATATTGTTAAAGAAAATAGTATTGCCTCGATTGCTTAAAAGCAAAACTCTAGGCGAAACCTTGCGAATTTGGGTAGCTGCTTGTGCTACAGGCGAAGAAGTGTATTCTATTGCAATGCTATTATTTGAAATACAGGATAATAATATTAAAACAATTCCTTTTCAAATTTTTGCTTCCGATTTAAGCGAAGAAGCGATTGCAGAAGCAAGAATTGGTGAGTATTCAACCGAGCAACTTAAAAACGTTTCTCCTAAACGACTGCAACGCTTTTTTACCAAAGTAAAAGATAAATATCGTGTTTCTAAATCGCTGCGAGATGTGTGCATTTTTGCTCCACACAATATTTTAAGCGATCCTCCTTTTTCAAGATTGGATTTAATTAGTTGTCGTAACTTATTAATTTATCTTGAACCTCCTGCACAAAAAAAAGCCCTTGCTACTTTTCATTATGCACTTAACGATAATGGTTGTTTGATGTTGGGCAAATCTGAAACCATTGGCTCATCGGCTCATTTATTTACCACATCCATTAATAATAAATGTAAAATTTATACTAGAAAAAATAATTCAGTTACCAACAGATTAACTGATATTACACCTCGTATTCTTCAAGAAAAATCAATTCAAAAAAGTATCAATACCATTCCTAAAAAATTCTCAGCATCAACGAATGGAAATCTCAGTAGTGCTTTCGACAGTTTTTTACTTGCTCAATATATGCCAGCAAGTGTGGTAATTAATACAGATTTAGAGATTTTGCAATTTAGAGGTGCAACAGCTTTGTATCTTCAAAATGCTTCGGGCAAAGCGAGTTTGAATGTTTTAAAAATGGCTCATATTGAAATTACGTTTGAACTTCGTAATGCAATACATCACGCCATTAAAACAAAAACAACTGTTCGCAAAACAGGCATTGAGATGAACAGAGATAAGCCTGAAAATTTGTTAAGAATAGTGAACCTAGAAGTATCACCATTGAAAATAGAAGGCGAAGATGATTTGCTAGTGATTGTTTTCACTGGCGAGCAACAAAAAGAAGTGGCTGAACACACAATTCAAACTGGCAAAACCAATTCAGTTGCTAAAGACAGAAGAATAAAAAAATTAGAAGAAGAAATTGCAGCTGCTCGTTTCGATATGGCTTCTATTACACAAGACCAAGAAGCTGCTAATGAAGAACTGCAAAGTGCCAACGAAGAAATTGTGTCGAGCAACGAAGAATTGCAAAGTTTGAATGAAGAATTGGAAACATCAAAAGAAGAAATTGAATCTACCAATGAAGAATTGATAACAACCAATCACGAGTTGCAAACACGTATTCAACAAGTAGAAGAATTATATGATTACAATCAAATTATTCTCGATACTATTCACGAGCCAATGCTTATTTTGGATAAAAATATTCGTATCAAATCTGCCAACAAATCTTTCTGTAAAACCTTTCACGTTTCAGAAGAAGAAAGTATTGGAATATCTTTATATAAACTGGGAAATAATCAATGGAACATTCCTCAACTGCGTGAATTGATAGAAGAAATTGTTCCCAAAAAAAACAGCTTTTCCAACTTTGAAGTAAAGCATACATTTCCTGTTATTGGAACCAAAATAATGTGGCTAAATGCTCATCGTATTGTTCAAAAAAGTAATAACGATGAGTTAATTGTGTTATCAATTATTGATATTACCGACACAAGAAAGCTAGCACTCGCACTGCAAGAAAAAGAAAAGAAAGAGTTGGAAGTGCGATTAGAAGAAAAGAGGACAGCATTAAAGAGTATTGAAGAAAGTGAAAAAAAATACCGCAACCTTCTAACATCCATTGACCAAGGCTTTACCCTCTGCGAAATAATTCGCAACAAAGAAGGTAAAGCAATTGACTTTTATATTTTGGAGGTAAATCCCACCTACGAAGAACAAACAGGCTTAAGCAAAGAGACGGTTCTTGGTAAAAGAATCATACAAACATTTCCTTCTCTCACCAACTGGTTAGAAACCTATGCTGCCGTGGTAGATAATCAGTGCCCTGTATTTATTGAGAACTACTTTGAAGACACTAACCGCTGGTTTGAAAACAAAGCTTATCCTGTTGGAAAGGACAAGTTTGCCGTTTTGTTCAGGGATATTACCGAACGCAAACACTATGAATCTAAATTGATAGAAGCAAAAGAATCTGCAGAAAATGCTGCTAAGTCAAAACAACAGTTTTTATCTAATATGAGCCACGAAATTCGTACACCAATGAATGCCATTATTGGTTTTACGAATGTGTTATTAAAAACAAATTTAGACGAATCTCAAAATGAATATCTAAATGCCATTAAAATTTCTGGCGATGCTTTAATTGTTTTAATCAATGATATACTTGACCTTGCTAAAGTAAATTCTGGCAAAATGACTTTTGAGCAAACTGAGTTCGATTTGCATTATTCCATTACCACCATCTTACAATTATTCAATCAAAAAGTGAAGGAGAATAATGTTGAATTGATTATAGATTACGATAACAATATTCCTGCTGTTTTATTGGGCGACCCACTTCGTTTACGCCAAATACTGTTGAACTTATTAAGCAATGCTATCAAGTTTACGAAAGAAGGCTCTATAACAATTTGTGTTAAAATTGTAAATGAAGATGCTGAAAAAATAAGGATTGAATTTTCGCTCTGTGATACTGGTATTGGCATTCCTACTAATAAATTAAAAAACATTTTTAATAGTTTTGAACAAGCTTCTCAAGAGACCTCTCGTTCGTATGGTGGCTCGGGTTTGGGGCTTGCCATTGTAAAACAATTGGTAGAATTACAAAGTGGCAATATTGATGTTACAAGCAAAGTAGGTAAAGGCTCAACCTTTGTATTCACACTTAGTTTTTTGAAAGTAAATGCCATTGCCATTCAGCAAGCAGAGCAAGAGCAAAAATTGATTCAAGATGAAACTACTATTAAGCCACTAACTAAAACTATCAAAGTTTTAGTGGCAGAAGATGTTGCATTAAATCAATTACTCATCAAAATTATTTTAATGGATTTTGGGTTTGAATTTGATATTGCCGAGAATGGAAAAATAGCCATTGAACTGTTGCA
>JAPLER010000118.1 GCA_026391115.1 Bacteroidota bacterium
ATATGTTCTTCATCAACAATATCAATATTGCTTATTGGACTTACTTCAGCTTTTAATTTATTACCACTAATGGGCATTCCATTTTCATCTTTTTCAATGATACCCAAGTTAAGACTATCATTGGGTTTTACATCATCATCAATCAATAATTTGCTTTGTTCAAACTCTTCAAATTCATCTTGCAATGATTTTTTAGTAACATCTATATTCTCTGTTTTATCTAATACATCTGGCAGAAGCATTTTCTTATTTGGCAGCTTAAATGTTGGATTAAATTTCCAAATAAAGAAGCTGAAATAAATGAGTAATAAAATTGCTGCTGTGCCAAATTTACCTAGTATTCCAGAAAGCCATGCATTGGTAAAATTGCCTACTGCACCACCCCAGCTTAATTGACTACCAGTAGTTGCAAATGCAAATGTGGTGCTAATAACAATCAATGACAGACCAACATACTTTAAGTTTTTAGTTAAAGAAAAAACTTGCTTAGCAAACAACAGATTGATACCTAAAACAAAAAAGAAAGTAGATAAAATAATCGATACAATGCCAAAGCCATTGAACACTAAATTGTGTGCTATGTATGCTCCAATAGTACCCAGCATATTATGCACTTTTGGTGCATTGCTACTAAATATTTTAAAGCCAGTATTATGCACAGTGTCTTGATCTTCTTGCCAGCTAAATAAATAAGATACAATGGAAAGAAAAATGAACACAGCAGTTAATAAACTTGCAGCTCCTAAAATCTTTTTGGTGCGTTCGTCTTTAACAACTTCTTCAACTGTTACATCCACTTCCTTGTCATCATTCAATATTTCAGGATTGGGTGCAGGTGGAGTTTTAGTCTTTAATTTATTTGCCATATCTCACAAATAATTGTGTAAGATAAATGACTAGTTCAGATTGTGTTTTGATGTGGAATACTTTGAATGAAAACTCAGTTATGGTGATATAAGTGGATAACTCAAATGTTTATTTAATAAGTTTTTCAAAATTGTATTTTAGGTTGGCTTCAGTGGGTAAACCTTCAATTTGATTTACCAATTTTCCATTTTTATAAAAATGTAATAAGGGAATGGATTCTATTCTAAAATAATCAGATATAAATTTGTTTTTGTCAACATCAACTTTGACAATTTTTATTTTATTGCCGTATTGTTTTTCAAGTGCATCTAATATTGGAGTTAATCTTTTGCAAGGGCCACACCATACTGCATTAAAGTCAATAATTACAATTTTTGATTGGGTGGTAATATCTTTAAAATCTTCAACAGAAAGATTTTCTGTTTTGAAAACTTTGGTGTTTTTTGCATTTTCAATGCTGCTTTCAATTACTTTGGGCTGTACTTTTGTAGTTGTTACAATTGGAAGATTGTTGTTTTGCCAGCTCATTATTCCTCCCTTTAAATCATATACTACAGTAAAACCATTTTTAACTAATATTTCAGCTGCTTCTTTGCTTCTGCCTCCAGCTTTGCAGTAAACAAATGTTGGTTTGGATTTATCTAATTTCAAAATTTCTTTTTCAAAATCCCCTGCATTGTAATCAATATTAATTGCATCTTGTATATAACCAGTTGCCAATTCTTCAGCAGTTCTTACATCAATAATTTGAATATTTTTTTCTTCTTTTATTTTTTTATGAAAATCAGTAGCAGTAAGTAATTGAGAGCCACTAGTTTTTTTATTTGAACTGCAAGAAACTAAAAGAATCCCTGTAATAATAATTGATAAAAATATCTTGATTTGTTTCATTGGGTGAAATTATGTTGTATTTATTTGGTATTTTTTTTCTTCTTCTTTTTCTTTTTATTAATGTGGTAAATATTTTCGCTTTTAGTTAGTAAACCTAAAAACTCTTGATGCAAATAATTATCTTTTCTTAGCACAGGTTCAACCAATGTACTGATATCATCAAAATCAAATCCTTTGGTAAATTTTGATTTTTTTAAAATTGATGCATACATACAAATAGCTGTTGCCAAACGTAGGTTTTGACTGGCAGAATCTATATTAACTGGTTTGGTATTTTGCACTGTTTTATTGATGAAAATACTACTGTCGGTATTGGGCAATTTGTACTGAAACTTAATATTGGCAATACTTGCGGCATTGCTTGCTGAATTGTTATACAAGTTAATTTCAAATATAGCAATTGCACTATGGCCACTTCCAATTTCTCCTCCACTTAACGTGCTGCTTGCATCTGTTAACGCTTCTTTTTTATTATCAAATCCAATTAACCGGTATTCATTAACGCTTTCCTTATTAAAATTTACAGTTACAAAAGCATCTTTTGCGACAGCGTAAATGGTTTTGGTAAACTCTTGTAAAAAAACTTTTTCAGCTTCTTGTATATTATCTAAATATGCAAAATTGCCATTGCCTTTTTTTGCTAAAGTTTCTAGTTTGCTATCTTTATAATTGCCCATTCCTACGCCAATACAAGTTAAGTAAATACCACTTTGACGTTGAATAGTAATAATGTCTTCTAATTCTTTATCTGTTGTTTGTCCTACATTAAAATCTCCATCTGTAGCTAAAATAACACGATTGTTGCCCCCCTTTATAAATGCTTTTTTGGCAACATCATAAGCTGTTTTAATAGCACCAGCACCAGGTGTGTCGCCAGCAGCTTCCAAGCTGTCAATTACATTTTTTATTCTTACTTTGTTTGCACCACTTGTGCTAGGCAATTCAACTTCTACACCACCACCATAA
>JAPLER010000089.1 GCA_026391115.1 Bacteroidota bacterium
ATGAACATTACAGCTTCTTTCTGTCTTTTATCTGTTTTACTGCCACGTTCATATTCTTTCATCATATCCTTGTAACCCTCGCTTACTCTAAGGTCTGGTGCATTACGTGAGTTTAAAGTAAGTTCTAATTTTCCTAAATTATTTAAAATAAAAAAGTCAGGAATGACGTATGCTTCTTTTGCATTTGTTTCTCCGGCATCGCCACCAGGCTTTGGGTTTAATTTAACAATAGTTTGGTTAACTTCTTTGAGTTGTTCGTCTCTTAAGTTTAAATTTAGTTGTAGTTTATTGTAATGCTTTTTTATAAAATCATCAAAGTATTTATTGATGATGGTTATAGCCAACTGTACATCATCACCATCTTCTTTTTTCTTTTTTAATTGCAGCAATAAACATTCTTTTAAATCTCGTGCAGCAACACCTGTTGGCTCAAATTGTTGAATTAATGAAATAATATATTCTACCTCTTTTTCATCAGTAATAATATTTTGTCTAAATGCCAAATCGTCAACAATACTGCTGGTTTCACGTCTTAAATAACCATCATCATCAAGACTGCCAACAATTTGTTCGGCTATTTTAAATTGATGTTCATTAACATCTAATTCGTTTAATTGTCTTGCTAATAAATCGTAAAAACTGGTTTCATTTTTTATTGGAATTACTTTTTTGTCTTCGTCAATTTCATATGCATCATCACGGGTTTTATAGTCTGGAATTTCGTCGTCAGTTTCACTTACATATTCACTTAAATCAATATTTTCATATTCATCTTCACTGCCATCAAGCTCTTCAAATTCATCTTCTGGCGTTTCAAATTCATCTTTTATATCTGTGGTTAAATCATCTACTTTATTTTCATCATCCAATTCTAATGCAGGATTTTCTTCTAGTTCTTCTTTTATTCTTTCTTCTAAATTGGCAGTAGGAACTTGCAGCAACTTCATTAACTGAATTTGCTGAGGAGATAATTTTAATAATTGCTTTTGATGTAATCCTTGACTTAAAGACATTGACTTATACTATTTACTAAGAGTGATATACTATTTTATCTATCACAAAAAAACAATAGAAAAGCCAAAGAAATAATTTTTTGTTTTGATGAAAATGTGTAATGTTACTGGACGATTAATTTTTGATTTTTCATTAAGCCATCTATAGTTTTTATTTGAACATTGTAAATTCCCCTTACGAATTTTTTTGTATCAATAATTAATTGTTTACCACTAAAGTTTGATTGAAATATTGTTTTGCCAAGGCAATCTATAACGAATAATTGTTTGGCATTTTCACATTCAATATTTACATTGCTTGTGGCGGGGTTGGGGTAAATATTTATAGTTGATAATTTAGAGTTTATCGATAATAGTTTTGTTTCACTCAAGGTTGTTTTTCCATCTTTATCAACTGCAATAACTCTATAATAACTTTTGCCATCAACTGCATTATTATCAATAAAACTATATTCATTATTTGAGTTATTGTTTGCTTTTACTTTTCCTATGGTAATAAAGTCTTTTCCATTACTACTTCTTTGTATATTAAAATGCGAAACATTAATTTCATTGCTGGTTGACCAAATATTTTCAACTTGTTTATCATTTGAAATTCTTAATTGATAATTCATAAATTTCAATGGTAAATTAACTGGTAACAATCCTTTTGCTTGTACATTTTTTATGACTGCATATCTACCTGCACTTGTGCTGCCACAACTTAAGTAGATTCTTACAGTTAATGTTTCTCCTGCATTTATTTGAACGCCATTTCCTGCATTTAATGCAAAGGCATACAGTGATGTATTTCCTGAATTAGAGGTTGCAGTAACAACTATTGGTGTTGTAAATGCACCATTAGCCGTACCTGAAAAAGTAATACCACTTAAATCCCTTCCACCAGTTACATTAGCACTATCTGTAGTAAAATTTGATTTTGAATACACCACTGCAATTTTTGTATTTGATGTAGAGCCATAGTAGCCAATAAGTGCTACTAATGAATCTATTCTTACACTATAATTAACATCAGGTTTTACTGTAAACTGCTCATACAATGTTCTGTTTAAATTGCCACCACTACCACCGCTTGCAGTAGTCCACATTCCATCACCAGCATTTGAAGGTGCAAGTGCTTGACCATAAAGTGCAGAATAAGCTGTCACAGCAGGAACTTGTGTACCATTAGATAAATTTAATCTGCTTAATGTGGGAGTTGTTGCAGTTAAACCAGTTGCTCTTAGGCCAACATTATCATTATTATTTACTGTTAAATCCCATTGTTGTAAAACATCAAAATTTAGTAAAGGTGTACTTTGTGTTATGCCACTAACAGAAATTTGTTTTGTAGTAGTTGATGAAATATTTGGCGTTGAAAATAAAATATTACCGTTATATGTTCCTGCACTTGCGGCATTTAATCTTACATAAAGTAGAGTATTTGCAAGTGTGTTATTTGTCGGAGTTAGTTTTATATAAGAAGTATTATTTATCCAAATTGTATTATCTAAACTTATTTCATAATTAGCTGATGGTTTAATAGTAACAGAGTCTAACAAATTGGTTGCATTAAAATAAAAGGCCTGTGAAGCACTTGGTGATGTAGAACCTTGCAAAAAGTTTTTTAAACTATCCACTGTTGCATTAATATTAGGTTCATTACTAACTTTAAGTACATCACTATTGTTAATTACACTGCCTTTTGTAGCTCTGATTAAATAATATTTTGTTGTACCAACAGCAGGTGCAAGTACTTGTTGTAAAAAATTATAGGTAGTGTCATTAGTTGTTGTAAAACTTGGCACAGGGTAAGACCAAGGTGAAAATTGGGGATTATCAGACATTACCACCTGATAAGTAACACCAGTCATTGCCCAATTTGCATTCCAAGACAAATCCAACATCCCTGCATTTTTAGTTCCCTTAAGATTAGAAATTGCTGGCTCATAATCTGTGTAGCTACAAAAATCTGTTCTTACACTACAAGGATTCCAACCATTAAACATATTTAAAACATTATATCCAACCGTATCTGTGTTTGTAAATTGTTTACTCCAGCTTATTCTGTTGCTAACATCAACAGGTGTTCCATCAAATTTTTTGCTTTTATATTCTGCATTGGTAATCATACTTGTAATAGTGCCAGCATCCCAAATACTCCAACCCAATGGATTAATGCTACTACTCATTTCTGTGTTTAAAAACACCACTTTATTTTCAGCAGTATTACCAGCTGTGGCATTGTTCCAAGGTCGCCCTAAATAATACAACGTATTGCCAGTATTGGCTGGTATTTTACAATCTTTAAACAGGTAACCATAGGTTTGTCCAATGGGTGTATTGGCTGCTGTTATATAACTATTGCCTGTACTTGTTCTAGATTTTGCATACACCACACAACTGTCATAAATAGCCACACTACTACCAAAAATAAAATCTACAATACCATCAATATAGCATTTATAAAAGTAATGTCGTGGTGTGCCACTTCCTTTTGTGTATAGGGTATCTTGCATTCCAATAAACCTGCAATTTTTGAAAGCTGTTCTATCAGCATTTATTACAACTGCTACAGCTTGAGTGCCAGAAACACCTGCTGCACTTGCACTATCGTAATTAAATGTATTGGCAAAAGTGATATTTACCGAAACAAAATCATTGGCATTAATGGTTATACTTGCACTACCCTGTGTACCAATTGTTCCACCTGCAGGTAGTGGCTTACCAGCATAATCATCATAATAAACAATAACATTGGCAACACTTTCTCCTATTAATTGTATGTTGGGTTTATTGCTGGGTACATTTA